>JAJZGN010000264.1 GCA_021798435.1 bacterium
CGGACGCTTCGGTCGAACCCCGCGAGCTGGCCCTCGAGGAGGTGGTCCTCGAGTCCGGAGGCCCGCTCCAGCTCGGGGAGGAGGCGCAGGAGCAGCTCCCGGCCGGCCTCCCGGTCCGCTCTGAGCGGCGCCAACAGCTGAAACCTGCCCGGGGGGGTGAAGGCCACCGAGGTGAGCTCCCCCGAGGGGCCGAACGCCCCCCAGAGCGGCGTCCGGCCGGAGGAGGATGCTTCCCAGCGGACCAGTGCCTCACCAAGGTGGAGCCCCGACCACCCCTGGGCGAGCAGGAACCGGGCCACCCGCTGGCGCTCCTCGGCGCCCAGCAGGCGGCGAAGCTGCCCCGCCGCTCCCGCTCGCTCATCCACAGTGAGAATGATGGCGGGGAGGGCCGGCGCGTGCCTGGCACTCCGCCGGGCAACCTGCTAGCACTCGACCGGCCAGAGTGCTAACATGGGCCGAGAGCCAATCCGATCGCTCTTGTGGGAACCGAGGAGGAGATCAGAAGTATGCCCAAGCAGTTGCTGTTCGACACGGAGGCCCGGGCCGCCCTCAAGCGGGGGGCCGACAAGGTGGCGGACGCGGTCCGCATCACCATCGGGCCCAAGGGCCGCAACGTGGTGCTGGACAAGAAGTTCGGCAGCCCAACCATCACCAACGACGGGGTGACCATCGCCAAGGAGATCGAGCTGGAGGACCCCTTCGAGAACATGGGCGCCCAGCTGCTCAAGGAGGTAGCCAGCAAGACCAACGACATCGCCGGTGATGGCACCACCACGGCCACCGTCCTGGCGGCGGCGATGATCAACGAGGGGCTCCGCCACGTGGCCGCCGGCGCCAACCCGGTGCAGGTCAAGGCCGGGATCCAGAAGGCCGTCGACGTGGTCGTCGAGGAGATCAAGAAGCACTCCGTGCCGATCAGCGAGCGGGAGAAGATCGCCCAGGTGGCGTCCATCTCCGCCGCCGACCCCGAGATCGGGGAGACCGTGGCCGAGGCCATGGAGAAGGTTGGCAAGGACGGGGTGATCACCGTGGAGGAGTCCAAGGGGATCGCCACCGAGCTCGACCTGGTCGAGGGGATGCAGTTCGACAAGGGCTACATCAGCCCTTACATGGTGACCAACACCCAGTCCATGGAGGCGGTGCTCGAGGAGCCCTACATCCTGGTCACTGACCGGAAGATCTCGGCGATCGCCGACCTGCTCCCGGTGGTGGAGAAGATCCACCAGAGCGGCAAGCCGCTGGTGGTGGTGGCCGAGGACGTGGACGGCGAGGCGCTGGCCACCCTGATCGTGAACAAGATCCGGGGGATCTTCACCGCGGTGGCGGTCAAGGCGCCGGGCTTCGGCGACCGGCGCAAGGCCATGCTCCAGGACATCTCCATCCTCACCGGGGGGACGGTGATCAGCGAGGAGCTGGGCCTCAAGCTCGACAGCGTCCAGCTGGGCCAGCTGGGCCGGGCCCGTCTGGTCAAGGTGACCAAGGACGACACCACGATCGTCGAGGGCGCGGGCAGCTCCGACGCCATCAAGGGACGGATCGAGCAGATCAAGGGCGAGATCGAGAAGTCGACCTCGGACTGGGACAAGGAGAAGCTCCAGGAGCGGCTGGCCAAGCTGGCCGGCGGGGTGGCCGTCATCAAGGTCGGTGCCGCCACCGAGACCGAGCTCAAAGAGCGCAAGCACCGGATGGAGGACGCCGTCTCCGCCACCCGGGCCGCAGTCGAGGAGGGGATCGTCCCCGGCGGTGGGACCGCCCTCCTCTTGGGTCAGAAGGCGCTGGCGGGCCTCAAGCTCGAGGGTGACATGCAGACCGGGGTGACCATCGTCCTCCGGGCGCTCGAGGAGCCGACCCGGCAGATCGCCAACAACGCCGGCGCCGAGGGCTCGGTGGTGGTCGAGAAGGTCCGCAGCCTGCCCGCGGGCCAGGGCTTCAACGCCGCCACCGGCGAGTACGTTGACATGGTCAAGGCGGGGATCATCGACCCCACCAAGGTGACCCGGTCGGCCGTCCAGAACGCGGCCTCGATCGCCGGGCTGCTGCTGACCACCGAGTCGCTGGTGACCGACATCCCCGAGAAGAAGGGCGCCGGGGCGCCCCCGATGCCGGAGTACTGATCCCGCCTCAGGCGGGAGATGGAGGGGGGCGGCCCAAGGGCCGCCCCCTTTCTCGTTCCAGCGGCCCCCGGTGCGCCACCGGAAGCCCTCCGAGGGCCCACCGGTGCCGGGCGGCCCCGTCACTCGGCCCCACCTCCTCTACCAGCCTCCCGCGCTCGGCCGGCCCTGTCCCCCGTCCACGGCCACGTTGGTGCCATTGACCCAGGACGTAGCCGGGCTCAGCAGGAGAGCCACCACCCTGGCAACCTCTTCAGGCGACCCCAGCCGCCCCCAGGGAAGGTCCCGCCTCACGAACTCGTCGTAGGCAGCGGGGTCGGCCTTCCGAAACCTGTCCCAGCCTCCGCCGGGGAACCATATGGACCCCGGGCTGACCGCATTGACCCGGACCTGGTCCTCGGCGAGCTCGCGCGCCAGGGCTGCCGCGAGATAGATCAGGGCCGCC
>JAJZGN010000265.1 GCA_021798435.1 bacterium
CGCCGTGGCGACGCCCGTGGTAAGCCCCAGGGTGGTGAGCAGCCCGTCCTGCATTCCGAAGACCACCTCTCGGATGCTGGCCCGCCGGGCGAGGTCCTCCCGGGCGGTTTCGGTCGGGTGCCGGACCCGGAAGGGGTTGAGCGCATGAGCCCGGCCGGCACGGGCGGGCTCGACATCGGGGGGGGTGCGCCTGGCCATGTCGGGATTCTATTTGCCGCGGGCGGAGCCGAACACCCGTGTTAGACTCCAGTTAGCACTCCGCGTTGGTGAGTGCTAAGCAGGGGCATCTGCCGAGATCGAGGCCATGGACGGACGCAAAGAGCGCATTCTGCAGGCGGTGGTTTCCGACTACACCGAGACGGTGGTCCCGGTGGGCTCGCACGTCCTGGCCGCGCGCTACTTCATGGAGCTCAGCTCGGCGACGATCCGCAACGAGCTCTCCGAGCTGGTCGACGACGGCTTCCTGGCCCAGCCTCACCCCTCTGCCGGCAGGGTGCCGACGGATCTGGGCTACCGCTACTTCGTCGACTTCCTGCTCCCCCAGGAGATCGTCGAGCCGGTCCTGCGACGTCAGGTGCGTCAGCGCTTCCTGGAGGTGGAGCCGGACGTCGAGGCGATCCTGGAGCTGGCCGCAGCCACCCTCAGTCGGCTGAGCGACAACGTGGCCCTGGTTACCGGCCCCGCCGAGGGAAGCAGCCGGCTGGCGATGGCCCAGCTGGTCTCGACCCGCCCCGGCCATGCCCTGGTGGTCGTGGTCGGAAGTGGCCGTCGAGCCCAGCAGCGGACCATGGAGGTCGACCCAGCGCTCGACCAAGAGGCCCTCAACTCCCTGACCGAGGTGCTCAACCGGACGGGGGCGGGGATGTCCGCAGAGGAGCTGGAGGCCTGCCCAATGCCCGAGGCGGTGCCGCGGGCGGTGGTCCTGGAGGTCGCGGCGGGTCTTCGGCAGCTCGAGAACCGCTCGGCACTGGTCCTGCACGACGGGGTGAGGAATCTGGTGCGGAACCCTGAGTTCGAGGACCCCAACCGGCTGCGGGTGGTTCTCGAGGTCCTTGAGGCGCAGCGGATCCTGGCTGCGGTGGTGAGCCAGCTCGCACCCCAGTCGGGGGTGCAGGTCGTGATCGGCCATGAGAACAGCCTGGAGGAGCTCCAGGATTGCAGCCTGGTGCTGACCGGCTATCGTGTTGGTACCCAGCTCTGGGGGACCGTCGGCGTGGTCGGTCCCACCCGCATCCGCTACGCCCGGGTCGCCGCTCGGTTGCAGCTGATCTCACAGGTGACAGGAGAGGCACTCGCCCGGGTATTGGCCTGAGCTGTGGACCTTAACCAGGAGGAGGCGCCCGTGCCCGAGCCAACCGGCGACGTCGAGTCAGAGCTCAAGAGCCCTGATCCCGCGCCGGCGGAGGCGCCGGGCCAGTCCGAGGAGCTCGAGCGGACCCGGGAGTCCTACCTCCGGCTGGCGGCCGACTTCGAGAACTTCAAGCGCCGCCGGGCGCAGGAGGCGCAGGAGCAGGCGCGGTACGGGGCGGCCGGGCTGCTGAGGGCCATCCTGCCAGTACTGGACAACCTGGAGCGAGCCTTGGGCCACCTTCCCGACGACGCCTCGGATGGGCTGGCGGAAGGCTTGAGGCTGACGGTGCGCCAGCTCGAGGAGGCGCTGCGCTCCGAGGGGGTGGAGCGCATCCCCGCTGTGGGTGAGCCGTTCGACCCCCGGCTACACGAGGCGGTAGCGACGGTGCCCGGTCAACCGGCGGGTCAGGTGGTGTCGGAGTACCTGCCGGGATACAGGCTGCACGACCGGGTGGTGCGAGCCGCCCAGGTCGCGGTGGGCGGGGGGGTGTCGGGTGACGAAGCCGGGGCGGGTGACCCCGGGGAGGGGCTGTTCGAGGGTGAACCCGGCTGATGCCCCAGACGCGTCGCGACTACTACGAGGTCCTGGGAGTGGACCGCGGCGCCAGCCCTGAGGAGTTGAAGCGCGCCTACCGCAACCTGGCCATGCGCTACCACCCCGATCGCAACGGCGGGGACCCGTCCGCGGAGGAGCGGTTCAAGGAGGTGGGCGAGGCCTATCAGGTCCTGTCCGACCCCGCCCGAAGGCGCCAGTACGACACCTTCGGGCAGGCCGGGGACGGATTCGGCGCCTCCGGCGGCTTCAATTTCCAGTCCGCCTTCGACCTCTTCGACATGTTCTTCGGGGGCGGTCAGATGAGTCGGGGCAGAAGTGGGCCCCGGCATGGCGCCGATCTGCGCCTGCAGGTGAGCATCGGCTTCGAGGAGGCGGTGAGGGGGGTGACCCGTACATTCGAGGTCACCAAGCCGGCGGCGTGCGATGAGTGCGGTGGCACCGGCGCCCAGCGGGGCACCTCGCCCACCACCTGTACCGAATGTCAGGGCCGGGGACAGGTCCAGAGGGTGCGCCAGTCGCTGCTCGGTCAGATGGTCACCGTCGAGCCCTGCCCGCGCTGCCGCGGCGAGGGGCAGGTGATCGAATCGCCCTGCCCCGCCTGTCACGGACAGGGGGTGGTCGACCAGCGCAAGTCGATCGAGAGATCGGA
>JAJZGN010000266.1 GCA_021798435.1 bacterium
TGGCTGGGCATGGGACCCAGGCTCTCAAAGTCGCGCTACACCCTTTCCCCGGGGCGGCGGCCGTGGTGGTCGACCCTGTCGGACCCGTGCCATCCGGAGTTGGGATCGGCGAGGACGCCGCCTGCCAGCTGGCCGCCGACCCCGGGGCTGATGTGGTGCTGGTGAGCGGCGGCGGGGCAGCCGCCCTACTACCCACCCTTGCGGCCCTGGGGCGCCGCTGCCGCCTGGCCATCGCCACCAAGGAGGTCCTCGTGATGGCAGGTGAGCTGGTCACGGCCGCCGCGCGAAGGTCGGGTGCGGAGATCGTTCCCGTGGACAGCGAGCACTCGGCGATCTGGCAGTGCCTGCGCGGGGAGTCGGCTCAGGAGGTGGCGCGCCTCTGGCTCACCGCCAGCGGCGGCCCCTTCCGCACCGCCCCGCTGGCCGGCCTCGGGGACGCGACTCCGGAGATGGCTCTGGCCCACCCCAATTGGAGGATGGGGCCCAAGGTGACCGTGGACAGCGCCACCATGATGAACAAGGGGCTGGAGGTGATCGAGGCCCACTTTCTCTTCGCGATCCCCTATTCCAGGATCTCGGTGGTGATCCACCCTCAGAGCGCCCTCCACTCCGCCGTGGAGTTCTGCGACGGCACCATGGTGGCCCAGCTCGGGGTGGCCGACATGCGCGCCCCCATCGCCCTGGCCCTCTCGGGGGGCAGGCGGCTGCCGGGGGTGGTCCCGGCCCTGGATCTGGCGGCGGCGGGCAGGCTCGAGTTCGAGGAGCCAGACCCCAGCCGCTTCCCAGCCCTCAGCCTGGCCCGCGAGGCGGCGGTCCGGGGCGGAGGGGCTCCAGCGGTGATGAATGCCGCCAACGAGGTTGGGGTCGCCGCCTTCCTCCGGGGTGAGCTGCGGTTTGGGGAGATAGTGGAGCTGGTAGGGGAGGTGACCAGCTCCTACTCCGGCGCGCCCCCGGAGACCCTGGACCAGGTGCTGGCTGCCGAT
This sequence comes from bacterium, assembly GCA_021798435.1. Classification (GTDB taxonomy): domain Bacteria; phylum Chloroflexota; class Dormibacteria; order Aeolococcales; family Bog-877; genus JAJYXT01. Next base: position 984 of record JAJZGN010000266.1, read on the forward strand.
GCTTTCGGACGGACCATGGCGGGCGAGATGGTGGGACAGATGGACCGCCGCGGGGCCACCGGGGGCCAGCGGCTGTGACCGGGTTCGCCTTCACCTGGCAGAGCGTGGGGGGCATCGTGCTCATGCTCCTCGTCGTCATCTCGCTTCACGAGGCCGGGCACTTCGTCGTGGCCAAGTGGGCGGGGATCCAGGTGGACGAGTTCTCGATCGGGTTCGGGCCTCGGCTGGCCAGCCGCACCCGCGGCGAGACCCGCTATTCGTTGCGTCTTCTTCCCTTCGGGGGCTATGTGCGAATGGCGGGGATGACCGGGCTGGAGGACCCCGCCGTCAGCGGCGGCCCCCGAGCGTTCCTGAAGGCGTCTCGCTCCCGCCGGGCGGCGGTGCTGGCGGCTGGGGGGATCACCAATCTGCTGCTGGCGGGCCTTCTGTTCACCGCCGTCGCCGCCGCCGGAGGCCCGTCTCCGGAGGTGCAGCCGGGTGGGGGCCTGGCGGCGGCGAGCGCCCCAGCCTCGGGGTACCAGATCACCGGGGTGGATGGCACCGCCACCACCTCCCTGGTCCGGATCCGGGACCTCATCCAGGCCGCCGGGGGACGGCCGGTCCGGGTTCAGCTGAGACCCTGGGGCGGAGGGCGGCCCCGTACCTACCTGGTCACCCCTGAGCTTCACTGGGTGGGGCTGCAGGCCCATTCCCCGGTCCCCCTGGAGGCCCAGATCGTAGCCCTCGACGGCAAGTCCATCCCCCACGCCCCACCCGCACAGCTGGCATCAAGCGTGCCCGGCTCCGGGGCGCTCACGGTCACCTACCTCGCGGGCACGGGGCGCAAGACGGCCCAGGTGTCCCGTTCCCAGCTGCAGGTCGAGTGGCAGGTGGGCTATCTGGCCTCCGCTGGCAACCCCCTGCTCCCAAACCTGGGGAACGCCCCCGCGCCCTGGTACCAGGCGCTGGCGGTGGGGTTCTGGTCCGTGCCCCAAGAGATCGGTGCCACCTTCGTCAACCTCTGGACGCTGATCACCCCCCACCACAACCCCAACCTGCAGCTGACCGGCCCCGTGGGCATCGCCCAGGAGACCTCGATCGCCGCCCAGATCTCGCTCTCGGTCTATGCCACCCTGCTCGGCCTCATCAGCCTCAACCTCGGACTCTTCAACCTCCTGCCGATCCCCTTCCTGGACGGGGGCCGCCTCTTCTTCATCCTCCTGGAAACGGCCCGCCGGCGGCAGGTGAGCCCCCGGGTGGAGGCGGCAGTGCACACGGTTGGGTTAGCCTTGTTGGTGATGCTGTTCATCTACGTCACCTTCGGCGACATCTCCCGGCTTACCCGGTGACCGAGCGCCGCAAGACGAGGCCGATCAAGGTCGGGTCGGTGGTCATCGGGGGAGCGGCGCCGATCAGCGTCCAGACCATGACCAAGACGGCCACCGAGGACGTCCGGGGGACTCTAGACCAGATCGCCAGAGCCGCCGACGCCGGAGCCGACCTGATCCGGGTCACCTGCGACACCGAGGAGGCCGGGGTGGCGCTGCGGGAGATCGTCAAGGGAAGCCGGCTGCCCATCGA
>JAJZGN010000267.1 GCA_021798435.1 bacterium
GGCGGACTTGCGGGCCCGCCGCTCGACCACCCCCACCAGCCATACCCCGAGGGCCAGGTACCCGAGAGAGGCCAGAAGGCACCAGCCGATCGCCGGCAGGGGCTGGCCGCCGAAGGCCGCGGCGCGTAGCGCCTCCACCCCCCAGGTGGGCGCCAGGGCGTAGGCCAGCGGGTGGCTCCACCCGGGCAGCAGGGAGAGCGGCACCAGGAGCCCGGTCACCAGCCAGACCGGGTACTCGATCATGTTGGAGATGGCGTTGGCGTTGCGGTAGAGGACGAAGCTGGAGCCCATCACCAGGCCCAGCAGGCCGAGGCTCACGACGGTCACCAAAGCGCCCAGGGTGAAGAGGTAGGGGTCGGCCATCTGCACGTGGGCCCGGAAGACCACCGCCGCCCAGAGAAGGGTCGCGGCCATGGAGTAGAGGCCCACGGTGGCCGTCCCCAGGCTGATGCCCAGCAGCACCAGCACGAAGGGCGCCGGCACCATGACCAGCGGTTCCAGCGTCCCCTGGTGGCGCTGCCAGGAGAGGGCCCCCCCGCAGCCGAACACCACCGTCGACCAGATCCCCATGATCCCGGCTCCCAGAGCGTAGTAGAGGATGGGCAGGCCGTGGTTCCCCGCCTGCTGGTCGGCCATGGCGATGGAGGCGAAGATCAGCGGCTGGATCACCGCCGTCATGAGCATGAACCCGGACTGGGCCTGCATCTTGAGCTGGTAGAACCACCCCCAGGCCACGACCCGGGGCCAGCTCCGCGCCTCCCTAACCCAAGGGCCGCTCACGCCGAGGTCACCAGGGCGACGTAGGCGTCCTCCAGCGTCGGCTCTCGGGTCCCGATCCGCTCGACCCGGACCTCGGTCAGCAGCTCCATCAGGCTGGCGGTGAGCTGGCGGCCCTCCTGGGCCTGAACCGACACCACCTGGGCCTGCTCCTTGGTCTCCACGGTCACCGACTCCACCCCCTCCAGCTCCCGCATCCGGGCCAGGGTGGTATCCGAGACCCCGTAGGCCTCGATCTCCACCACCGTGCGGTTCGCCACCAGACGCTTCAGGTCCCGGGGGCTGCCGCTGGCCACGATCTGCCCCTGGGCGATCACCGCGATCCGCTGGCAGAGGCTGTCGGCCTCGAACATGTAGTGGGTGGTGAGCAGCATGGTCTTGCCCAGCTGGTGCAGGTTGGAGATCATCTGGCGCACCTCCCGGGCCCCCAGGGGGTCCACCCCGATGGTGGGCTCGTCGAAGAAGAGCACCTCGGGATCGTGGAGCAGCCCCCGCGCCAGGTGGAGCCGCTGCCGCATCCCCCGGGAGTACCCCTCCACCCGCTCGCGCTCCCGGCCGGCGAGCCCGACGGTCTCCAGCACCTCCCCGATGCGGGCCCGGATGCGACGCGGCTCCAGAGCGTACAGCTCGGCGAAGTAGCGCAGGTTGTCGTAGGCGCTGAGGCGGTCGTACAGCCCCCGGTCCCCGCCGAAGACGTAGCCGATCCGGCGCCGTACCTCCCGGGCCTCCCTGACCACGTCGAGGCCCAGGACCCTGACCGATCCCGAGGTGGGCAGCAGCAGGGTGCAGAGCACCCGGATGGTGGTGGTCTTCCCGGCCCCGTTGGGGCCCAGGAGGCCGAAAAGCTCGCCCGGGGCGATCGCGAGGTCGATGCCGCGGATCGCCTCCACGTCGAGCCGCCGACGGCGCACCGTGCCCACCGTGGTGCGGTAGGTGCGGCGAAGGCCGGAGACCTCCACCGCCGGGGCGCCGGGGGGCGGAGCGGTTGGAGACAAGGTGCCCGAGTATAGCGAATGGATGTGCGCAAACCCGGCCCGGGCGCCGGGTTCAGACCCGGGCTGTGAGCTGGAGCTCCAGGCAGGCCTCGAGCGGAAGCTCCGCCACCCCGACCGCCACCCGGGCGTGATGGCCGGAGGACCCCAGGACCTCGGAGAGCAGTTTGGAGGCGCCGTCCGCCACCTCCGGCTGGCGGGCGAAGTCCGGGGCGCAGCGCACGAAGACCGTCAGCAAGAGGAGCTGACGCACCCGGTCCAGCCCCACCGCCGCCTCCAGGGCGGCGAGGAGCCCCAGGGCTCCCTCGCGCGCCGCCGCCACCCCCTGGTCCACGGTGGTTGACTCCCCGAGCCGACCCGTGATCACCCGTCCCTCCCGGCGGGGGAGCACTCCGGAGGTGACCAGCAACCCATCCGAGAGCACGTAGGGCCGGTAGCTGGCCACCGGCTGGGGGGCCTCGGGGAGCACGAGCCCCAGGGCGGAGAGCCGCCGCCGCGGCGTTTCCTGTTCGGGCATCAGGGTGGGGCCTCCGCATCGAGGCGCTCTCGGCGGCGCCTCAGGGCCATAACTGTAGCCACGACCAGCACCACCACCACGGCCGCCGCCGCCGGTGGCGCCCAGGCGGGGATCTCAAGGGAGGGACCTCGGTTGTGCGGGCGCGGCGCCGGGGTGGGGGTGACCGCCGGGGTGGGCGGGGGGCTGATGGGGATGGGGCTGGTGGCCGAGGAGGGCTGGAGGGGCACCGGGCCCGGGGCGGAGGTGTCCACCAGC
>JAJZGN010000268.1 GCA_021798435.1 bacterium
AGCCGGGTGTCGAAGGCGTCCGCGCTGTGCTCGATCGGCACCGCCCCCCTCGCGAACCGGTGGTAGGTGAGCGCGACCCGGTGGGGCGGCGGAGCGCCGGTGAGCATCGAGCGCGAGATCCCATGCACCCGCCGGGCGTAGGGGTTGATGTGGTCGGTGGTGTGGACGAGGCTCTCGAGCAAAAGCCGCGGATGGTGACCGTCCGCCGAGGCGTCCAGTCCGAACCGGACCGCGCCCAGCTCCACCATCCGGTGCGGGAAGTGGCCGGTGGTCTCGCAGTCGAGGGCCACGAAGTCCACCTCCTCCAAGGGGAGGTCAAGACCGGGGAGGTGCGCGCTGGCGCCCACCTCCCCGTCGCGCCGCTCCGCCAGCGGGATGGGGTTGTGGAGTTGGGCCAGCTCCGGCCCGATCGGACCCAGCCTCGGAGCCAGCCGATCCCCGGGGGCCCCGGGTCCCCGTTCTCGCCCCCAGCGCACCCGCTCGGGCCGGGGCCCTGCAGAGGTGACGGCCTCACCTCCCTCCGGAGAGGCGGCGCCGTCGGGGATCGGCTCATGCACGGCCTCCATCCTAGCCAAGGGACCCCGGGTTCGACCGGGGAAGGGCCGAGGCGGTACCCTGGCCAAGACCCGCAGCGGCCCCAGCTGGAGGTGCGGCAGGATGATCCCCGATCACGATCCCTTGCCGGCCGGGTTCCCCGAGTGGCGTGATGACCCTCCGTGGGTGATGGCGGAGATGGTGGCGTCGGAGCCGGGGCTCGCATCTCAGATCCTGGCGGAGGGGGAGGGGCGCCGCCGGGTTGCCCCCCTCATCGCCGCCACCCTGTCCCGCGGCGCCCTGGTTTCTGTCACCGGCTGCGGGACCAGCGAGCACGCCGCCATGGCCTTCGCCGACCTGGTGGGGGGCGCGACCGGCCGCCGGTCGCTGGTCCACCCCCGGCAGGCTCTGGACGCAGCCCTGGACCCCTGGCCGGGGCTCTGCGTGGCGATCTCCCACGAGGGTGAGACCGCCGCCACGGTCGCGGCCATTGAGGCCGCCAGGGGGGTGGGCGCCGACACCGCCTTGATCACCGCCGCCCCCGCCAGCTCAGCCGGGAGGGCGGTCCGGGAGCTGGCCAGGACCCCCGCGGTGGATCGCTCCTGGTGCCACACCGTGGGTTACCTCTCGCCGATCATGGTCGGTGCCGACGCGGCCGCCTATCTCGCCGGTTCCCAGCTCGACCCGGCCGCCACCGGTGAGTACCTGCAGCGCTGTCTGGCCGAGCTAGGACCGGGGGCCGAGTTGGCGGGAACCGCCCTCGCTCAGGGCTCCACCGTTACCTGCCTTGGCGGAGCCGCTGATTCTGTGGCGGCTCGCGAGCTGGCGCTGAAGATTGCCGAGGGGTCCCGGATCCCGGCCCTCAGCCATCAGCTGGAGACCTTCCTCCACGGCCACCTGGCGGCCGTGGACTCCTCCTCCGGGGTGGTGGCGGTACTTACGGACCCGGCTGCCGGCCCCCGCCTCTTGGAGCGCACCCGTCAGGCCCTGGCCGCTGCCCGCCTGGTGGGGGCCAGGACGATCCTCATCGCCGGACCGTTCGTACCGGCGGACTTCGTCAGCCAGTTGCTCTCCGTCCCTCCCCTGCGCCTTCCACCCGCCCCTGCTCTCGACGCTCGGGCGGCGGCCACGCTGGGCGCCGCGATAGGGCTCCAGTTACTGGCGGTGGATCTGGCCAGCGCGATGGGGACCAACCCCGACCTCATCCGCCGGGAGGAGTTGGCCTACCGGGAGGCCGCATCCCAGGCCGAGGGAACGCTCGCCATCTGATCCCTGCCGGGGTGGGGCCGGCAGAGGCTATACTCGATCTCGGGTTGCCATTCGTCGTCACCGGTATAAGCCACCGTTTGGCGCCCCTTCCGGTACGCGAGCGGCTCCACTTGGATGAACGCCAGGTGGTCGAGTCGCTGCGGGCCCTCGTGGGACACTCGGGGCTGGTGGGGGCGGCGTGCCTCAGCACCTGCAACCGGACCGAGTTTTACCTCCAGACCAGGAGTGCGGCCGAGGCCCGGCGGGCCACCTCACGCTTCTTCCACTACCTGGAGGGCCGCGCCCAGCTCACCGGCTTGGTGATGAGCCGCACCGGACCGGAGGCCATGCTGCACCTCTTCCGCGTCGCCAGCGGGCTGGACAGCGCCATCCTGGGGGAGGCCCAGGTTCTCTCCCAGTTCAAGCGCGCCCACGTACTGGCTCGCGAGGCCGGGACCTTGAGCGGTGACCTGGACCTCCTGATGCGCCGGGCTATCGAGACCTCCAAGCTGGTGCGGAGCACGACGGGAATCTCCAAACAGGCGGTGGGGTACGGGCAGGTGGCGGTTGAGGCCGCGCGCCGGCGCCTTGGCGACCTCGGCGGGCGCGGGGTCCTGATGGTCGGCGGCGGCAGCATCGGGGGGGCGGCGGCGCGTCTTCTGGCCGGCGCGGGTTGCGCCCCCATCCTGGTGGCCCGACGGGGTCCGCGGGCCCAGGCCCTGGCCCAGTCGGTCGATGCCCGG
>JAJZGN010000269.1 GCA_021798435.1 bacterium
CGCGCCCGGGCCCTTGGCGTGCGCCATCTTCCGCCAGCGCCACCCCGACGAGCCGCGGCCGTACCGGATGCCCGCGCTCTCAGTCCTGGGGCCGCTGGCCTTCGTGGTGGCGAGCCTCATGGTGTACTGGTCGGGGTGGACCGCCGTGCGCATCTTGATCCCCTCGGTGGTGGTGGGAGTCCTCCTGCTTGGCTTCTACCGCCGCACCCGGCCGCTCACCCGGCAGGACATCGTCTACGGCATCTGGATGCCCGCCTACCTGGCGGTGATCCTGCTGGTCTCCTTCTTGGGGAGCACCGACTTCGGTGGCCGCAACCTCCTCCCCTTCCCCTACGACTCCCTGATCTTCGCGGTGATCGCCCTGGCCTTCTACTACATCGGCTACTGGAGCGGCACCCACTGGACCGGGACCTCGATCACCGAGGACCCAGCCACCACCCCATCAGCCTGATCCCGGGGGGGTCGCCGCGGGGAGCGGCGGCCCCTCCAACCCCGGTCCCCGGCGCCCGGAGTGGAGGAGAATGACCAAGGAGATAAAGTGCGCGATCGGGGTCCACGTGGACGCCGTCGCCGGCTGGCTGGGCTCGTATGGGGGCCAGGACTCTCCCTCCGACATCCAGCGCGGGATGTTCGCCGGGGAGGTCGGGATACCCCGGCTCCTGGAGCTCTTCCGCCGGCTCGAACTGCGCACCACCTGGTTCATCCCCGGGCACTCCCTGGAGACCTTCCCTCTCCAGGTGGAGCAGGTGGTGGCCCAGGGCCACGAGGTGGGGGCCCACGGCTACTCGCACGAGAATCCCATCGCCATGACCCGGGAGCAGGAGACGGCGGTCCTCGCCCGCTGTGTGGAGCTGATCGAACGGGTGAGTGGCAGCCGGCCCCGCGGGTACGTGGCTCCCTGGTGGGAGATGTCCGGCTCCACCGCGGAGCTGCTCTTGGCCCACGGGTTCACCTATGACAACAGCCAGGGCTATCATGACTTCCTCCCCTTCTACGCCCGGGTGGGAGACAGCTGGAGCAAGGTGGACTACTCGCAGCCAGCCGAGAGCTGGATGCGGCCCTTGCGGCGCGGCCGGGAGGTCGACCTGGTGGAGATCGCCGCCAACTGGTACCTGGACGATCTGCCCCCGATGATGTTCATCAAGCAGTCCCCCAACAGCCACGGCTTCGTCAACCCCCGGGAGCTGGAGCAGATGTGGCGGGACGAGTTCGACTGGGTCTTCCGGGAGATGGACTACGCCGTCTTCCCGCTCACGATCCATCCGGACGTCAGCGGCCGCCCGCAGGTGCTGCTGATGCTGGAGCGGCTCGTCGCCCACCTCCGCTCCCACCCCGGGGTGACCTTCGTGACCATGGAGGAGGCGGCCGCCGACTTCCGCCGCCGCCGGCCGTTTGCCCACCTTGAGGGTTAGCCCGGACCAAGCGCTCCTGGTCCGGGTCCCGGCGAGCTCGGCCAACCTGGGCAGCGCCTTCGACACTGCCGCCCTGGCGCTGGCCCTCCACCTGGAGGTCCAGTGCCTCCGGATCGCCGAGGGGGGGGTGGAGCTCGAGTACCGTGGACCCGATCCCGAGCAGGTTCCCCTCGGCCCGGACAACCTCATCTGCCGGGCGATCGGGGAGGTGGCGGGGGGGGCGGCCGGCGGGGTCCGCCTCTTGGTTCGAAGTCAGATTCCCATCGGGGTGGGCCTCGGGTCCAGCGCCGCGGCGCTGATTGCCGGTGTCCTGATCGGCGCGGAGCTCGGAGGAGGTGGCCACTCCCGGGAGGAGCTCCTGGGCGTGGCCGCACGGCTGGAGGGGCATCCCGACAACGCCGCGGCGGCGCTGCTCGGAGGGTTCGTGGTGGCCGCGCAGACCCCCTCCGGAGTCCTCACCCGTCGCACCGACCTGCCCAGCCAGCTGCGGTTCGTGATCGCCACCCCGGCCCTGGCGCTGCCCACCGCCACCTCCCGGGCCGTCCTCCCCTCGAGCTACGATCGGGCGGATGTGACCTGGAACCTGCAGCGGGCGGCCCTGCTCACGGCTGCCTTCTTCTCCGACCCGCTCAGCCTCAGCCCCGAACTGTTCGCCGACCGGCTGCACCAGGGGCGTCGAGCCCAGCTTGTCCCGGGGATCTCCGACTGCCTCAACGTGCGGCACCCGGATCTGCTGGGGGTGTTCCTCAGCGGGGCGGGCTCGTCCGTGGTGGGGGTGGTGCGGGGATCTGAGGGCGAGGTGGGGGAGCTCTTCCGCGAGGCCTTCGCCGGCGCCGGGATCAGCGCCCGAACCCGCGTGGCGGAGGCCGACAACGCCGGGGCGCAGGTGAGCCGGGCCGAGGGCCCAGCATGACCGAGGCGCCGGCCCAGGGGGCCCCGCCCGAGGGAGGGGCACCCTGCGGGCTCCGCTGCTCGGACCCCGGCTGTGGCACCCGGCTGGGCCGGGAGGAGGGCCTGTACTCGTGCCCGCGCTGCGGCCAGCTGGTGGAGCTGGTGCTGGAGATGGACCCTGAGACGGCGCGGGCCTGGCCGGCGCGCTGGCGCGGGCGGC
>JAJZGN010000045.1 GCA_021798435.1 bacterium
GATCTACGACTTCGAGGTGCATGGCCTCCACGTCAGCCCGGACCTGGACACGGTGGCCTACACCCTCTCCGGGCACGCCGACCTCCGGCGCGGATGGGGGCTGGAGGGGGAGAGCTGGACCACCCTGCGGCAGCTGGAGCGGCTGGGCGGAGAGACCTGGTTCCAGCTGGGTGACCTGGACCTCGCCACCCACCTGCGCCGCACCGAGCTGCTGCGCGCTGGCTTCAGCCTGACCGCCGCCACCCAGGAGCTGTGCGACCGGCTGCGGGTCCCCGTGCGGCTCCTCCCCATGACCGACGACCGGGTGGAGTCGAGGGTCCGCACCGAGGACGGGCGCGATCTCCATCTGCAGGAATACCTGGTGCGGGAGGGGGCCCAGCCGCCCATCAGGGAGGTCGTGCTCCGGGGGGCGATCCGGTCCCGGGCGCCACAGGAGGTGCTGAGGTCGCTAGCTTCGGCGGACGCCATCCTGTTCGCGCCAAGCAACCCCGTGATCTCCATCGGCCCCATACTGGCGGTCCCAGGCGTGGCCGAGGCGGTGCGCGGCCATCCCCTGGTGGCCGCGGTGAGCCCCATCGTGGCCGGCCGGGCGATCAAGGGACCGGCAGTGGAGATGCTCCGCTCCCGGGGCCTTAGCCCCAGCGCCCTCGGGGTGGCGCAGGCCTACCGCGGCCTGGCCCACCTGCTAGTGGTGGACGAGGCGGACCGGGACCTCTCGGTGCCGATCGCCGAGCTTGGAATGCGAGTCCACACCTGCCCCACGCTGATGGTCGACGGCGCCGCCCGGCGGCGGCTGGCGGAGGAGGTGCTGGCGGCCCTCGCCCCCCTAACCGGCGCCGGAAGGCCCCGGTGAGGAGCTGGTCGGGCCCCGAGCCCTGGCTGGTGATCCCCGTGAAGGGCGCCCAGGGTGGAAAGCAGCGGCTGGCCGCGGCCGTGCCTCAGCCGGAGCGGGAGCTGCTGAGCCAGACCGTCTCACGGCGGGTCCTCCGCGCCGCTTCCGCGGTGTGGCCCGGGGAAGCGGTGGTCGTCGTCACCCCCGACCCCGAGGTGGCCGAGCTGTGCCGCTCCCTGAGCCTCGCCGTCCTGAGAGACCCCGGAGCCTCCCAGACCGAGGCCGTGCGCCTCGGGGTCCACCACGCGCTGGAGCGGGGGGCGCAGGTGGTGGCCACTCTGGCGGCCGATCTCCCACTTCTTGGGCCTGGCGATCTGGTAGCTCTCCTCAGGCTCGCGCGCCGGATACCCGTGCGGACGATGGTCCTCATTCCGGACCTGGGAGGGACCGGCAGCAACGGCATGGTGGTCCGACCGGCGGCGGTGCTGGCCCAGGCATTCGGTCCCGGTTCCCGCCTCCGGCACCTCAGGATGGCGAGGACCCTCGGGCTGAGGACCGGAGAGCTCGTCCGGCCGGGGCTGGCCGCCGATCTGGACCGACCCCGTGACCTCCAGGAGCTGGGCGGGGCGCAGGGGGTGCTGGCGGGGGCCGCCCGTGGCTGACCTCGCGCGCCCCATGATCCGCGCGACCCGGATCGAGTGCTGGGCCGTGCCCGGACTCCCGGAGGTGGGCGGGGGAAGCGACCTGGCGAGGCTGGGCGAGGAGGCGCTGGCGGCGCAAGGAGGGCTGCGCCCCTGGGACGTGGTGGTGGTGACCAGCAAGGTGGTCTCCAAGGCCGAGGGTCTCGCGACCCTGCTGTCTGAGGTCTCCCCGTCGGCGGCGGCGTTGGAGATGGCCGGCCGTACCGGGCAGGACCCCCGGCTGGTCCAGGTGGTCCTCGAGGAGAGCCGCCAGGTGGTGCGATCGGGGACCGGTCTCCTCGTGACCGAGACCCGGCAGGGGCTGGTGTGCGCCAACGCCGGGGTGGACCGGAGCAACGTCGGGGGGGGAGAGGTGGTGCTGCGGCTGCCCCGAGATCCAGACCGATCCGCGGCCCGCCTGCGCGGGGCCTGGCTGGAGCTCGCGTCTGGAGGTCCTTTGGGGGTCGTGGTCTCGGACACCTTCGGACGGCCCTTTCGCGAGGGCTCGGTGAACGTCGCCATCGGGGTGGCCGGCCTGCCCGCACTGGCGGACCACCGAGGGCAGCTGGACCGGCGCGGGTACCTCCTCCACGCCTCCACCATCGGGAGCGCGGACGAGATCGCCGGACTCGCGGAGCTGGTGATGGGCAAGTTGGACGGGCTGCCGCTGGCGGTGGTGCGGGGGCTCCGCTGGGAGGGCCCGGAGACCGGGGCGGCACCGCTCCAGCGGGCCAGCGACCGGGACGTCTTCCGCTCGGGAGCCGTCCCGGTCGGCGAGGTGGGTTAAGTTACACAGGTGGCCGAGGACAGGATTCGCGTATTGGTGTTCGCCGGCCTGCGCCAGCTGGTCGGAAGCCCCGAGGTGCTGCTCCCCTTGGGCGCCGGGGTCACGGTCGGGAGCTGCTGGGAGGAGCTCTGCGGGAGATTCCCGGGGCTTGCCTCCCAGTCGACGGCGGTGCGGCCAGCGCGCAACCGGGAGTACTGCGGATGGGATGAGGAGCTCTGCCCGGGCGACGAGGTGGCCTTCATCCCCCCCGTTTCGGGCGGGGCCGAGTCGGGGCTGCCCCGGATCAGGGTGGGTCCAGAGCCCATCGACGTCGCGGCCATGCAGGCGGAGCTGGACCTTCGGGGTCAGGGGGCGGTGGCGGTCTTCGTGGGGGTGGTGCGCGACCCGGACGAGGGGCGGGAGGTGACCCACCTCACCTATGAGGCCTATCCCGAGATGGCGGAGGCGGAGCTGGGCAGGATCGCGGCCGAAGTTGGGGCCCGGGAGGGCGTCGCGGAGGTGCTGGTCCACCACCGGACCGGCCGCGTGGACCGCGGGGTGGCTTCCGTCGCGGTGGTGGTGGCCGCGGCCCACCGCCACCAGGCGCTGGAGGCCTGCACCGTGATGATCGACGAGCTCAAAGAGCGGGCTCCGATATGGAAGACGGCCGGCTGATCTCGGGCCGCTGGTAGACTCGAGGGCCGTGGCCACCACCGACGCCCTGCGGGAGGGGACATTCCCGTCCCGCCCCCGGGCCCCCGAGTCCGGCCCCTGGGCGCGCCACCTGGAGCTCCTCTGGGAGCTGGTGCGCCGGGACGTCCGGGCCCGTTACCGAGGATCGGTGCTGGGGATCGGCTGGACCCTTCTGAACCCGCTGGTCTTCATGCTGGTCTATGCCCTGGTGTTCGGTTCCCTCCTCAAGGTGCAGGGGCCGAGCGGCAAGCCCTACCTGGTCTTCCTCCTCTCCGGGCTCCTGGCCTGGACCTTCTTCCAGCAGGCGCTGGTGATGGCCGCCAGCAGCATCATCGCCAACGCCGGGGTGGTGCGCAAGGTGGCCTTCCCCTGGATGCTCCTCACGGTGTCCACCGTCACCGCGGCCCTGGTGAACTTCCTCATCAGCCTGGTGCTGCTGGTCCCCTTCCTCATCGCCAGCCACTCCCCGGTCGGGCTGCCCCTCCTGGCCCTCCCCGGGCTGATCGTGGTCACCTTCGGCCTCTGCCTGGGGCTGGGCCTCATGCTGGCCGCGGGCAGCGTCTACTTCCGTGACCTTCAGTACATCATCAACCTCGCCACCATGGTCTGGTTCTACCTCACTCCGGTGATCTGGCCCCTCTCCCGCTACCAGGGGTTCTTCGGCCACGGCAAGCTGGGTTTGCTGGCCCACGTCATCGTGTATGCCAACCCCATGACCTGGGTGGTGGTCTCCTTCCAGGACATCTTCGTGTTCAACCGCTGGCCCCAGCACTGGCACGGGTTGATCTACACGACGCTGCTGGCGGCGGCCCTCATCTGGCTCGGGCTCCTGGTCTTCCGGCGCCTCCGCCGCCGGTTCGCGGAGGAGATCTGATGCCCGAGGCGCCGATCGTCGTCGAGCAGCTGAGCAAGCGCTTCCGCATCTACCACCAGCGCAGCGAGACCCTTAAGCAGGCGCTGGTCGACCGCCGGCGCTCCCGGTACGAGGAGTTCTGGGCGGTGCGGGACGCCCAGTTCGAGGTCGCAGAGGGTGAGACCTTCGGGATCATCGGGGCCAACGGGTCGGGAAAGTCCACCTTGCTCAAGTGCATCGCCGGGATCCTGGTGCCCGACCGCGGCAAGGTGTCGGTTCGGGGCCGGCTGGCCTCCCTCCTGGAGGTGGGCGCGGGGTTCCATCCGGACTACAGCGGCCGGGAGAACATCTTCCTAAACGGGGCCATCCTGGGGCTTCCCCGGCGCTACATCAACTCCGTGCTGGAGGAGATCATCGGCTTCGCCGAGCTGGAGCAGTTCATCGACAACCCGGTGCGCAACTACAGCTCCGGGATGTACACCCGGCTGGGGTTCTCCATCGCCATCCATATGGACCCGGATGTCCTGCTCATCGACGAGGTGCTGGCGGTCGGCGACGAGGCCTTCCAGCGCCGCTGCATGGACCACATCGACGCCATGCGCCAGGAGGGGCGCACCCTGGTGTTCGTCTCCCACGCCGCGGACACGGTGCGCAACCTCTGCGACCGCTGCCTCTGGCTGGAGCACGGCGGGGAGCGCATGCTGGGGCCCACGGCTGAGGTGGTGGACGGGTATCTGGAGGACGTCAACCGGCGCGAGATGGCGGCTCTCAGCTCCTCGGTCCAGGCGGCCACCGGTCCGGGATGGATGGGGGTCCGGATCACCTCCGTGACGGTCACCGGAGGGGGAGGCCACGAGGGGCTCACCAGCACCGGGGAGCCGCTCCGGGTGGTGGTCGGCTACGAGGCCCCCTCCGGGCTCCGGCGCGCTCGGTTCCGGGTCTCGTTCCACCCGGCCGAGGGTCCCGAGCTGGCGAGCGTCCAGACCGACGACCGGGAGATGGACGAGCGGCTGCTCCCGCCGAAGGGCGAGGTGGCTCTGTCCATTCCGGAGCTGCCGTTTCTGGACGGAGTCTACGGGACCAAGGTCGAGATCGAGGACATCGCCAGCGGCCGCGCGTACGTGACCATGGACCGTCCCCAGAGCTTCCGGGTCCACGGCCCCGGGCGCCGTGAGCAGGGGGTGGCTCTGGTCGGACACCGGTGGGAGCTGCCGGCCCTCGACCCCTCGGCGGTCTCGGCCTGAAGGTGGGGTCGGTCCAGAGCGCGAACCCGGCCCCGGTCAGCGTGGTCGTGGTCACCTACGACCCCGCGCCGGAGATGCTGAGGGAGTGCCTTGAGTCCCTGACCCGGTCGACGGCCGCCCCCCGGGAGGTGGTGGTGGTGGACAACAGTCGCCACCACGAAGCGGTGGAGCAGCTGGTAGGGCGGAATCTCCCCTCCGACCTGGGGCCGATCTTTCTGCCGCAGACGAGCAACCTCGGCTACGCCGCGGGGACCAACGCGGGGGTGGCGGCCAGCTCCGCTGACCTGGTGCTGCTGCTCAACCCGGACGCCGCCCTGGAGCCGGAGGCGCTGGGGGAGCTCTGCGCGGCCGCTTTCGCCCACCCCGACACTTTGGGGTTCGCCCCCAAGATAAGGCTCAGCGACCCGGCGGTCGTCATCGACTCGGTGGGAATGGCAATCGGCCTTGATGGGGTGGGGGTTCAGAGGGGGTTGGGGCAGGCGGACCTCGGCCAGTACGATCGCCCGGAGCGGGTCGCGGGTGTCTGCTTCGCGGCTGCCCTGCTCCGCCGCCGGGCCTTCTCCCCGGCGGCCGTCGGCGCCCTGGACGAGCGCTACTTCATGTACTACGAGGACGTGGACTGGTCGATGCGGGCCGCGATCATGGGCGAGGAGTTCCGCACCGTGCCCCGGGCCGCCGTCCGGCACCTCCACTCCGGCAGCACCAGGAGCCTCGGGCAGGGTTTCAAGCATCGGCTGATCCAGCGCAACCTGATCTGGTCCGCGGTCAAGAACCTGGAGGCTGAGGGCGCCCTGCGGGTCCTGGCGAGGCGGAGTTCCGCCAACCTCAAATGGGCGGCCGCCGGGCGCCACTCCGCCCCGGCGCTCCGGGCGGTGGCCGAGGCCTGGCTGGGGCTCTCCGGGGTAATGCTCAGCCGCCGCGACGTCCAGCGCCGGCGCCGGCGCCGGGACCGCGAGGTCCTGGGGCTGGAGGATGCGCAGGTCTTCTTCGACAGCGAGACCTATCAGCCGGCCGTCACCGCAGCCGCCCTGGTGGCCGC
Source organism: bacterium (assembly GCA_021798435.1). Lineage (GTDB taxonomy): Bacteria > Chloroflexota > Dormibacteria > Aeolococcales > Bog-877 > JAJYXT01. Next base: position 6,108 of record JAJZGN010000045.1, read on the forward strand.
GGCGGGGCGGCTTTTCGCGCTGGCCCCGACACCGGCGCTGGAGAGCAGCCTGCTGCGACTCCGGAGCGCTGAGGCCACGGGCCTGGGACGGGACCGGGCCCTGCTAGCCGAGATCTTGGAGGGCGCAGGCCTCCCCGAGGGGCCGGCCCTCAGCTGGCTGGAGGCCGAACTGAGCGCCTGAACCGCGGAGGACCCAACCGGTCACGCCGCGGCGGCGAACGTCACGTTGTGGTTGACCAGGTAGTTCCAGATGGCCGCCATGCCGATGCCCACCAGAAGGGCCACCAGGTAGAAGAGATGGAAGAAATGCACCCCGGTGAGCAGGGCTGCCTCCTGGATGCCCATCCCCACCAGGGACACCGCCTCGAAGGTCAGCGCCCGGCGCCACCGGCTCCCCGCCCGCCGGTCCCTCCAGGTGACCAGGGAGTTCACCGTGAACGTGACCGCTATGGCGGTCTGAATGGCCACTGCAGAGGCCAGCCAGAGGGGGAGGAAGAGCACGTGGTGGTAGAGGAGGGCGGTCCCGCCCAGAGTGGTGAGCGCGCCGAGGACGCCGGCGACCCCGAAGGACGCGACCCGGCGCCCGTGCTCCTGTACGCGGTCCAGTGCCGGGACCGCGGGCAGCTGCTCCCAGGCGGACGAAAGCCTTCCCACTCACTCGAGATTAGCAGAGGGGCCGCTGGTGCGATCCGGCCCTCCCGCACATTCCGGCAACGAACCGGTGGCGCCCCGAGGGACCAGCCCCGAGGGAGGCACCCAGGTCCGGAGCGGGGCCTCTCACGAGACCTCCCGGATGGGTTCGTCGCCACGGCCGCCAGGAGGTGCGCGGGCGCGGCTTGAGCAGCTGACCGCGGTGGTCACCGGGGGGGGGCAGGGGATCGGCGCGGCCACCTGCCGACCCTGGCTGGCGAGGGGGCACGGATGGCCGTCCTGGACTTGGATCGCCGCCCCGGCGCCCGGGTGGGGGGGGATAGCGGCGCCGAGCGCGGCCGCGCCCTCCTTGGAGGTCCACGGCGAGGTCGAGGTGGCAGTCGAGGAGGCCGCCTCCCGGATCGGCGAGCAGCCGTGGGGGGGTGGACATCCTGGTGAGAGAACCCGGGGCCCTGAGGGACGGGACCATTCTGCGCCTCACCCTCGAGGAGTGGGAGCAGGTGCCGCGGGTCCACCGCCGGGGCGCCTTCCTCCGTGCCCGCGCCGTCGCCGGCCAGATCGTCGAGCGTCCCGGGGGCAAGATGGTCGTCCCCTCCTCCACGTCGTCCCTCAGCAATCCGGACCAGGCCAACTGCTTCCCCGCCAAGGCCCCGATCCAGGGCCCGGTGCGGACCCTGGCTGTGGAGCTGGGACCGTTCGACGTCAGCCTCAGGGCGGTGGCCCCGGGAATTGTCGACACGGCCATGACCCGGGCTGTGGCCGGCCGACCGGGGCTCTCCCTGGAGGCGGTCAACCGCCAGCAGCGAGAGCGCCCCTCCCTCGGCCGGCCCGGCCAGCCCGAGGACATCGCCCTCGTGATCGCCTTCCCCTGGTCGAAGCAGGCGGCGTATTTCTTCGGGCAGATGCTGTGCGTCAATGGGGCCGGCCCACCTGAGAGATGGATCTCAGCTTCCGCTCAGACGCTTCTCAGGGTTGGGCCTTAGGCTAGGCTCTTGGTGGTCCTGGTGGTGGTAGCTCGGCAGAGGTGAGAATGCCCCGTCATCTGAAGTCGGCCCTGGTCGCCGTCCCCGTCCTGGCGCTGGTCCTGGCGGGGTGCGCCGCCGGGGTGCCCAAGGGCTCCGCTCCCAAGACGGAGCAGATTCCCAAGGGGAGCATCTCGCCCGCCTCCCTCTCCCAGGCGCTTCTGGCTCTTCAGGCCGACTACGTCAATCTCTACAAGGAGGTGGCCCCGTCGGTGGTGCAGATCTCCACCTCCCAGGACCTCGGCTCGGGGATCATCTTCAACTCCCAGGGAGACATCGTCACCAACAACCACGTGGCCAATGGGCAGCACAGCTTCACGGTCACCCTCTCCAACGGGCGCACCTACACCGGAACCCTGGTGAACAGCTTCGCCGGAGACGACCTGGCGGTTATCCGCATCTCCGCGCCGAACCTCAAGCCGGCGGTCTTCGCCAACTCCTCCCAACTGCAGGTCGGTGACATCGTGATGGCCATCGGCAACCCGCTCGGGTATCAGAGCTCGGCCACCGACGGGATCGTTTCGGCGGTGGGCCGGACGGTCAGCGAGCCCAACGGGGTGACTCTGCCAGACGTGATCCAGACTTCGGCGCCGATCAACCCTGGCAACAGCGGAGGCGCCCTGGTCGACCTGGAGGGCCAGGTGGTGGGCATCCCGACGCTGGCTGCCCTCGACCCCCAGCTGGGGAGCTCGCAGGCCCCCGGGATCGGCTTCGCCATACCCAGCAACGTGGTCACCAACATCGCCGGGCAGATCGTCAAGTACGGCAAGGTGGTGAACTCCGGGCGGGCCTACATCGGTGTCGATGTCGAGCAGGTGACCAACAGTCAGGGGCAACCCGCCGGCGTCCTCATCGTCAAGGTGACTCGGGCGGCGGCCAGCCAGGCCGGCCTCAAGGCCCAGGACGTGATCACCTCGATAAACGGCCAGGCCACGCCGTCGGTGCAGGACCTCACCGACGCCCTGGCCAATCTCAGCCCCGGTCAGGCGGTGAAGCTGGGGGTGACAGAACCCAACGGGACCAAGATCACCGTCAGCCTTCAACTGGGTGAGCTACCCGCGGGAGCGAGCTGAGACCATCTGGACAGCTCCGGCAGCCAGAAGTGGAGGTGGAGATGACTGAGGAAAGCGCGGCGGACGGTGAGGAGCAGGTCGCCTGGATCATGACCCCCTTTCACGCCCCGGTCCTGGACCAGGAGGGAACCGCCTTCGGGACCACCGCCTCGCTGTTGGGCGACGAGGCCAGCGACATCTTCCACGGGCTGGCCGTCAAGCCCCACTCCGGCCACCAGCTGTTGGAGGTGGCGGCATCCCACGTCGCGAAGATCACCACCCGGGCGGTCCACACTGACCTCAGCCCGGAGGAGGCGGCCGCCCTTCCCCTGTACCAGCAGGAGCGGTGGTACCACCTCGGGGAGGGGGGCCTGTTCCGGAAGCGTCCGGAGTGGAGGGACGGTTGAGAGTCGTCGGCGCGGCACCTCGCTTGGTCGGCCTGAGCCTGGCAACCCTGCCCCCCTGCTCCCTCGGGTCGCGGAGCCAGCGATGTAGTCGCGGGTCCGCTGGGTCGACCGTCTGAGCCGTCGGCAGCGGACCTCTCTGGGGTGGGGGACATCCTCTCCCCGGACGGCTGGAATTCCCTGTATTAGCCGCGCGCGCCCTTGAGGAGTGCCACCTTGAGCGAATACGCCAACCCCGGGTCCCTGGTCAGCACTGACTGGCTGGTGGCCCATGTGAATGACCCCGACCTGCGGGTCCTCGACGTGGACGAGGACACCGAGGCCTACCGCCTCGGCCACATCCCGGGATCGCTGGGGGTCCACTGGCGGCTCGACCTGCAGGCCCCGGTCAACCGTGACTTCGTGAGCCCGGAGGGATTCGCCGCCCTGATGGACCGGCTGGGGATCGGCCCGAACACCCGGGTCGTCCTCTACGGCGGCAACAAGAACTGGTTCGCCGCCTACGGCTACTGGTACTTCAAGTACTACGGTCACCCCCATGTCCAGCTGTTGAACGGGGGTCGGCGCAAGTGGGAGCTCGAGGGCCGGCCCCTGGTGACTGAGGTGCCTGAGGTGTCCCCGGGCCTGGGTTACCCGATCCCCAGCGAGGACGAGTCGATCCGGGCCTATCGGGACCAGATCGCGGCGGAGTTCCTGGGGCGAACCGGAAGGAGCCTCGTCGACGTCCGCTCCCCGGAGGAGTACCGAGGTGAGCGCATCGCGCCCGACCACCTCCCCCAGGAGGGTGCCCAGCGTCCCGGCCACATCCCCGGGGCCCGCAACATCCCCTGGAGCCGGGCGGTGGATCCAGAGCAGGAGACCTTCCTGCTGCCCGACCAGCTGCGCGACCTGTACCTTGCGGAGGGCATCGAGCCCGGGCAGGAGGTGGTCGCCTACTGCCGGATCGGAGAGCGCTCCGCCCACACCTGGTTCGTGCTGCGGGAGCTCCTCGGCTACCCGCGGGTCCGCAACTATGACGGCTCGTGGACGGAGTGGGGGAGTCTCGTAAAGGCCCCGATAGAGCGATGACCGAGCGATGACGGCGGCGGGGGCCGGGCTCCGGCCCCCGCTGCAGCGTTCCCAGGGAAGGCGGTACCTTGCCAGCGGCAGTCCCCCGCGGGCTTGGCGGTTCAGGAGGTCATCGATGCGAGACAGCACGCAATCCGGGACCTGGACCGCCTTTCCCACCGAGGCCGGCCAGGCCCCGGCGGGCGTCTCGCCCTACCGGATCCAGCGCACCCTGCGCCTGCGCAACCAGAACCGCCCGGGGGTGCTGGGGGAGGTGGCTACCGCCATCGGGTCCGTGGGCGGGAATCTAGGCGACATCCGCACTGTGGAGCGGGGCTCACTCCACAAGGTGCGGGACATCGATGTCAGCACCACCGACCTCGTGATGTTGGAGCAGGTGCTGGCCGCGGTGCGGGCGCTGCCCCACACGGAGCTGCTGGACGTGCGTGACGAGGTCCTGCGCGTCCACCTGGGGGGCAAGCTCAAGGTGAGCCCGCGTTACCCGGTGCGCAGCGTGACCGACCTGCGCCACGTGTACACCCCGGGGGTGGCCGAGGTGTGCCGGCTGATCCAGGCCGACCCCGCGGTCGCCGACCGTTACACCGGGATCGCCAACGCCGTGGCGGTGGTGACCGACGGAACCGCGGTGCTGGGCCTGGGCAACATCGGGCCGGTGGCGGGCATGCCGGTCATCGAGGGCAAGTGCGCCCTGCTGGCCCAGATGGTGGGAATCGACGCCTACCCACTTCTGGTCGAGCCGGGGCCGCCGGCGGAGATCGTGGCGGCGCTGGCTCGGCTCGCACCCTCCTTCGGCGCCATCCAGCTGGAGGACTTCGCCGCCCCCCACTGCTTCGAGATCGCCCCCCAGCTGCAGGAGC
>JAJZGN010000270.1 GCA_021798435.1 bacterium
CCCCGGCTCGGCTCTGGTGGCATGCCACCCGCCCGGCCACCCTGGCCGCCTCCGTCTCCCCGGTCCTGATCGGGATCGGGATCGCGGCGCGCGCCGGCCAAGCCCGCCTAGGCCCCGGGCTGGGGGCGCTTGGGGTGGCCGTCGCCCTGCAGGTCGGGGTCAACTACGCCAATGACTTCTCCGACCACCGGCGCGGCGCCGACCGGATTCGGGTCGGCCCGCCCCGCGCCGCCAGCTCCGGGGTGGTGGCACCCCAGGCGGTGCTGGCGGCCGCCCTGGGGGCCTTCACTGTGGCGGCGGCGCTCGGCCTCTGGCTGGCCGCGACCTCCTCCTGGTGGCTCCTGGCGGTGGGCGCGGGGTGCATCCTGGCGGCAGCCCTGTACACCGGGGGCCCATTCCCCTACGGCTATCACGGTTACGGCGAGGTCGCGGTCTTCGTCTTCTTCGGGGAGGTCGCCACCTGCGGGACCGTCTTTCTGGAGATGCACGCGGTCCCCCTGGTGGCGCCCCTGGCCGCCATCCTCCCCGGGGCCCTGGCCGCCTCCCTGCTGCTCATCAACAACATCCGCGACCTCGAGACGGACCGGGAGGCGGGCAAGCGAACGCTGGCGGTGGCCCTGGGGGCGGTGCGCGCCCGGCGGCTGTACCTGGGCCTCCTGGCCCTGGCCCTCGCGGTCCCGCTGATCCTCGCCATCCCGGCCGTGACCCGCGCCGAGGTGCTGCTGGCCTGGGTGGTCGTGCCGCTGCTCGAGGGGCCGGTGCGCAAGTCCGGCTCCCAGGACCCCGCGGCCCTGGTCTCCGCCCTGAAGCAGACGGCCCTGGTCCTCTTCCTCTCCTCGTCGCTGCTGGCGGTGGGGATCTGGATGGGTTGAGGCTCACGGCGGTGGCGCGGGCGGAAGGCCTCGCCGAAGGCGTCGGCTCTCCCGGCGAGTGGGGGGAGCTTCCAGAGGCACCCAGGCCAGGATCGCTGAGGGGCCGGCGACCACCCTCGGGATCTGCGCTCCCTCTCCCTGGAGCCGGTCGGCCTATCGCTCCGAGACGACGTCGAGCCAGCTGAGGGAGGGGTCGCTGGCGTAGGCGATGCGAGACCCTCCGCGAGCAGCGGCGCGCAGCCCGCGGAGGTGGTGGGCGGAGATCACCTCGCCCGGGGCCAGGACGGGGATCCCCGGGGGGTAGGGGGCCACCAGTTCGGCGGATACCCGACCCGCGGCCTGCCGCCAGGGAACCCGCTCGTGGCCCGAGAAAAAGGCCTCCCGCGGGCTCATGGCCACCTCGGGGCGCACCCGCCAGGAGGCGGGGGGCCGGACGGGCCGGGCCGGGCCCCCGCCGGTGGCCCTCACCGCCAGGACTATCTCCCGCACCAGCCGCCGCACCGTGCCTCGGTCGTCGGCAAGGGTGACCACCGGTGCCAGGATGTCCCGGTCGGCATACTCCACCGCCACCCCTCTGCCCAGCATCTCCGCCTCCACCGCCCGCCCGTCGGCGCCCAGGGGAGCGAGCTGGACCACCAGGCGCAGCGGGTCGAAGAGGGGCCCCTCGGGGCCGTTGAACTGGCTCTCGTCCGGTAGGCCCACCGGTCCCAGCGACTCTCGGAGCTGCTGGCGGGCCTCGCCGACAAGACCGATGGCGCGCCCCAGGAGCTCCTCCCCTCGGGCCCCCATCAGGGCCAGCGAGCCCTCGATGCTGGCCAGGATGGACCCCGCCGGGCTGGTGGTGTGGGTGGCGTCGAAGCCGCGCTCCAGCCGGGCCCGATCCAGCAGGCCGACCCGGGCGCATGCCAGGCTGGCCTGGGTGTGACCGAGTCCGGTCTTGTGCACGCTGGTGATGAGGGCGTCGGCGCCCCGGGCGAGGGCGTGACTCGGGAGCGCCGGATGGAAGCCGAAGTGGGACCCCCAGGCCTGGTCCACCACCAGCGCCATCCCCGCGCCGTGGGCGATTCGGGCCAATTCGGAGATGGGGGAGAGCGTTCCCAGGTAGCTGGGGTCGGTGAGGATCACCGCCTTGGCGTCCGGAGCCAGGGCGGCGGCCCGGCGAAGGGCGGAGGGGGTGATCCCGGGGGGCAGGCCGGTCGCCCGGTGGACGCGGGGGGGGATCCAGACCGGCTCCAGGCCGGCGAGTACGAGCCCCGAGAAGAGGGATCGGTGCAGCGCCCGGCTCACGATCACCCGGTCACCGGGGCGTCCCAGGGCGAGGCAGATGGCGAGGTTGGCCTGGGTCGACCCTCCCACGCCGAAGCGGCACCAATCGGCCCCGAAGTGGCGGGCCGCCACCCGCTCGGACTCCAGCAGGTTCCCCTGGGCCGGCTTGGGGTTTGGGAACTGCTGCGGCGGATAAGACACTAGGCGTCGTACAGATGTATCATAGGGCAGGATGAAGCTGAGCGAATGGGCTCGAACCCAGGGTGTTCACCCCCGGACCGCCCTGCGCTGGTTCCAGGAGGGGCGGATGCCGGTGCCGGCGCGTCGGGTCAGCCCGCGCACCGTGCTGGTGGAGACGGTGACCATGCCCCATCCC
>JAJZGN010000271.1 GCA_021798435.1 bacterium
CAGCTTCTCGCTGGCACCGGCATCCAGCGCCGCCGCCACCAGTGGAGAGTTGGCGTCCGCGGCCACCAGAATGATCGGGATCGCGGCGTGCAGGATGCTGGCGCGGATCTGGCGGACCAGGGGAACCAGCGCCGGGTCCTCCCCGACGACCTCGATCACTGCCGCGTCAGCCGCGGTAGCCTCCAGCGCGGCGGCGGCGGCGGAGGTGGAGTCGAAGCCGACCAGCTCCAGCCCGTTCTCGCCCAGCGCTTGGCGGATGACCTCGGACCTCGATGCCTGACGGGCGATCACCAGCACTTTGCGGGGGAGCGTGTCAGGCATGCGCCAAGTCTATTGCCTCCGGGTGGGAGGGATCAGGGGGGAGGCGAAGTGGGGGCTACTTGGCGCTGGCCCGCCCCCGGAGCCCCCGGCGCCGACCCGCCGCGGCGGGAGCCTCCACCGGTGCCTCGGCGACCGTCTCATCGCTCGCCGCCACAGCCGCAGCAGGCCTCGCCGGGCCCTCCCGCCGCTCCCTTATCCGGGCCTGCTTGCCCACCTTCCCCCGCAGGTAGTAGAGCTTGGCGCGGTGCACCACACCATGCCTCACCACCTCGATCTTGGCGAGCCGGGGCGAGTGGATGAGGAAGGTGCGCTCCACCCCCACCCCGTGAGCGGTGCGGCGCACGATCACCGACTCCCGGACGCCGCCACCCTTTAGCCCGATCACAACGCCCTCGAAAACCTGGACCCGCTCGCGGGTGCCCTCAACCACCTTGGCGTGCACCCTCACTGTGTCCCCGGGCCGGAGTTCCGGGACATCGGGTCTCAGCTGCTCCTCCTCGAGCAGGTCGATGATGTTCACTGCGCACCTCCACCAGCCTCGCCGCCCGCCCGGGCGGCGGGCCTCAATTGCCCTGTCGTCTCCGCCTTGAGGAGCAGGTCCGGGCGGCTCCGGGAGGCCCGCTCCAGGGCGGCCCGGCGCCGCCAGGCAGCGATCTTCGCGTGATCGCCGCTGCGAAGCACTGATGGTACCGAAAGTCCCTCGAAGAGTGCCGGCCGCGTGTACTGGGGATACTCCGGCAGCCCCTCCGCGAAGCTCTCGTCGCGGCTCGACTCCGGGTCCCCCAGCGTCCCCGGCAGATGCCGGGCCACCGCCTCGACCAGGGCCATGGCCGCGAGCTCCCCGCCGGCCAGCACGAAGTCCCCGACCGATACCTCCTCCAGGCCGAGGCCCTCCACCACCCGCTGGTCGACCCCCTCATACCGCCCACAGACCAGCAGCAACGAGTCCTCCCGGGCCAGCTCCAGCACCAGGTCGGCCTCCAGGCGCCTCCCTCCGGCGGACATCAGGAGGGGGCGGGAGGGACCGGACGCCAGGAGACTGCGCACCGCGGCGAACAGCGGCTCGGGGCGCAGCACCATCCCCGGCCCTCCTCCGAAGGGGGCGTCATCCACCTGGCGGCGCGCACCGAGCCCCCAGTTCCTGAGATCGTGAGGCTCCAACTTGACGACCCCGGTGGCCAGTGCCCGGCCCACCACCCCGGCCCCCAGCGGCCCGGGGAAGACCTCCGGGAAGAGGGTGAGGACATCAACCCTCATCGTCCCACGGCTCCAGGAAGGGGCCCGCGACCGTGAGCCTCCCGGCTTCGAGATCCACGTTCAGGACCGCGGCCCGGATCGCCGGGACCAGGCTCTCACCTTCGGTCCCGCTCACCACCAGGACGTCGTTGGCGGGATAGGGCTGCACGTCGGCCACAACACCGCGGTCGACTCCCCGTTCGTCGACCACCCGGAGACCTACCAGCTGGAAGTGGAAGTACTCTCCCTTCGGGAGGGGCCGAACGCTGTCGATGGGCACCTCCAGGTAGCCGCCCACCAGCCCCAGCGCCGCGGTCCGGTCCTCCACCCCGCTCAAGCGGCAGAGGAGATGGCCACCAGCGGGGCGAGGCTCCCTGATCACCCGGGGCGCCCCATCCAGGAAGACCTCGGTGCCCTCGGGGAGACGGTCCAAGCCTCCGCCCAGCAGCTCGACGGCCACCTCGCCCCGCAACCCATGGGCCCTTGTCACCCGCGCCACCCGCACCCGGCCTGGGGGCTTGGTCAATCCACGACCTCGATCTGGACCCGGTCCCGCGACCGCAGCGAGGCAGATCGAACCACCATCCGGAGGGCCTCCACGTTCCGCCCCTGGCGACCGATCACCCGGCCCAGGTCCTCGGGAGCCGTCCAGACCCGGACCATGTAGTGGTGTCCCTGGGCTTCGATCTCGACGCGAACGTCATCAGGGCGGCTGACCAGCTGCCGGACGATGTGGCTGACCAGCTCGCGGTAGTCCGGCACCGGATCAGCCCTCGGTCTCGGCGGCCGCCATCGCTTCGGTCTCGGCGGCCACCATCGCTTCGGGCTCGGCGGCCGCTGGCCCGGCGTCGGCCTGCTCCTCCGAGCTCGCAACCACTTCCGGCTCCGCCGCTGGGGCGGACGCCAGGGCGGGCGCCGATCCGGCCTCGGGCGCGGCGCCTCCTCCGCGG
>JAJZGN010000046.1 GCA_021798435.1 bacterium
GGCCCGGCCACCTGGCCACAGGTGGATCTGCTCCAGGGAGACCGGGGGGCGGCGCCCATCCTGGCCGGTCTGGGCGAGGAGTTGGGGTGGGTCGACCTGCCCGCCGGCTGGGAGCCGGTGGACTGCAACACGGAGGACGACTACCGGGCGCTGCTGGCCGCCGACCTCGCCGGCCCTCGTACCCCGTCTGGCGATGCGGGCTGAGCTCATCCCCCCGGAGGGCTGGCGGAGCTCGCCGGAGCGCTGGCTTGGCGGGCTGCTCTGCCAGGACCTGAGGTCCGGAGACGGAAGCCGGCTGCTGGCCAAAGGACACCGGCTGGAGCGCGCCGACGACCTGCTCCTGGAGGCGGCCGCGCCCGGGGACCTCCACCTGGTGTTCCTGGGGCCGGGAGACGTCGACGAGGACTCGGCGGCGGTGCGGCTGGCGGCGCGGGTGGTCGGGGAGGGAGTGGCGGCCGGTCGGCCGGTGGAGTCCCAGGTGACCTGCCGGGCGCGCTGGCGGGGGCTGGTCCGGGTGGCCTCGGAGCGGCTGCTCGCGCTCAACGCGCTGGAGGGGGTCACGGTCTTCACCCTGCCGAACGGGATGCCGGTGGAGGCCGGGCGCTCGGTCGCGGGGGTCAAGGTGACCGGGCTCGGCATCCCGTCCGCGGTCCTCCAGGAGGCTGAGGCCCGGGCCGCAGCCGGAGGGCTGGTGGATGTCCTCCCCTTCCTGCCCCGCCGGGTGGGCGCCCTGGTGCTGGAGGGGCTCAGCGAGGCGCGCCGGACCCGCTTCGAGGAGGCGCTCCGGCTCAAGGTGGGGTGGCTGCAAGGAGCGGTCCGGGAGGTGAGGTACCTTCCGGATCGCGGCGCGGTGGACCCGGGCGTGCTGAACTCGATGGCCGCCACCTCCGACCTCCTGCTGGTGGCCGGCGTGGCCTCCATCGACCCCCTGGACCGCCCCTGGCGTGCGCTGGTCGAGGCCGGCGCGGTCGCGGTGCGTCGGGGCCTTCCCGCCCATCCCGGCAGCAGCTACTGGGTGGCCCGGCTGGGATCGTGTGACGTGGTGGGGGTGGCCTCGTGCGGGATGTTCTCCCGCCGGACGGCGCTCGACCTCCTGCTCTGCCAGAGCTTCTCCGGCGGCCTCCTGACACCGGAATACCTCGCCTCACTCGGGGAGGGAGGGCTGCTGGCTCGGGAGCTCCAGCACCGCTTCCCGGATTACCAGGGCGAGGGCGGAGGGATCCTGGAAGCCGACTGACCGGCGAGGTGGCGATCTGCCGCCCGGCTCGGGACGGAGCCGGCCTCCCTCAGCGCCGCCAGATCGCCCGCGGCGCCATGCCCCCACCGACCAGCCCGCGATCCCCCGCGGCCCCCGGGTGGGTCGGGAAGCTCAGCCACTCCGGTCCTCGATCTCGAAGGCGTGGTCGAGCACATGCCAGGCACAGCGGCGGATGCCGTACCGGACGGGCCACCGGGCGCCGCCGGCTCCGCTGCGCCAGGCGGCGGCAAGGTCCCGGCGCTGCTCCGCCCACGAGGTCCGGGGCGGCACCGCCACCAAAAGGCGGCGGGCGTAGGTGCGCTCGGCCTCGCGGACGTGGTCCACGATCTGCTCGAGGTGCCTGCCACCTCCCCTCGGCCCACGGGCCAGCTCCCGGGATGTGGATCCGGCGACGGTGTCGAAGTAGCTCCAGCCGTTCTCGGCCAGCCCCGCCAGCCGGGCCAGCTCCTGGGGCAGGAGCGGGTCCTCGTCCCAAGGGGTCGGGGTGCCAGGGGCCCCGAATTCGGTGGTGGCGTCCCCAGAGACCTCGCCCAGCACCTCCAGAGCTCCCTCCGGAGGTGGGACCTTGACCGCCCGGAAGTACCGGGGCGCGTAGTCGCGCAGGGCCTGGAGCGAGGCCTCCCTGCCCCGGGCCCGGCGGCACCACCCGGGCCAGTCCAGGGCACACGCGAACACCTGGCTGGGACCCACCTCTAGGTACACCCGGGGCGGGCGCCGGTCGGCCGGGGCGTCCACCGGTTCAGGCGTTGGCGCGGCGGGCGGGGAAACCGAACACATGTGCGCTAGGGTACTCCGAGCCGCAGGGGCGGCGCAGGTCGCTGGCCCACCTACCTCCGGCGCCTGCTTCCTCGCTCCGCGCCCTGGGGAAGCCGAAGGGGGAAGGTGAAAGTGATGAGCTCCACCGGGACTGTGCCCTTGGGCCTCTTGGCGGGGTCCAAGCGGGGCATGTACTCCCCCAATAACGCGTGCATCCGACGCTGGACCTCCTCCACCTCCTCCCGGGTCACGAAGAGCAGGAACTGACTGGTCTCGCCCGCCGCCTGCCACTCCGGCGGATAGGTCGACTTGGTGGCCTCCCACCGCTCCAGGTGCTCGATCAGCCGGCGGCGGAAGATGCCCCCGAGCACCTCCGCCTCGACCGTGGCCTCGGCGTCCTCACCCTCCCGGGGGACGGTGTTGGCTCGGGCGACCAGGCGCCACGGCCGGCGACGCCCCGGTCCGCGCTCCCCCTCCTCGATGAACCCGTAGCGGGCCAGCTGCCGGAGGTGGAACGAGCAGGTGGTGGGGCTCTCTCCCACCAGCTCGGAGACCTCGGTGGCGGTGAGCGGGCCGTCCACCGCCAGGGCCTCCAGGAGGGCGATGCGGAGGGGATGGGCCAGCGCCCGAAGAGTCCTGGCGTCCTCGATCCGGCGATAGGCCCGGCGCGGATCCGCGGTGTCAGCCGGGGGAGCTTCGCGCTCCCCCCCGCGGGGGTCCGTCACCGGCAGGGCCTCCAACCTGGGGGGCCGGACCGGCGGCAGACCTCCTCGCCGTCACGGCGTCGCGGCAAGTGGGCCACCGGTCCCTCATGTTCGCAGACCGCGCCAACTGGTGGGCCCGGGTCAGGCGCGGCCGAGGGTGCGGGCCTGGAGCGCCACCTGCAGGACCACGCGGGTCTCGGGGTCGTCCAGGGACAGCTGGAGGAGCGCCTCGAGGCGCTGCACCCGGTAGGTGAGGGTGTTGATGTGCACCTTGAGCCGGCGCGCCGCGGCCCGCTGGTTCCAGCCCTCCCCGGCCAGCGCCTCGAGCGTCGCCAGCAGTGGGGTCGCCCGCCGCCGTGAGTACTCGAGGAGGGGCCCCAGGGTCTCGCCCACGAAGCGGTCCACCGCCGCCGGGTCCCGCACCTCCAGCAGAAGGCGCAGTGCCCCCAGCGAGCGGTACGAGGCCACCAGCCGGGCGCGCCCTCCCCGGCGTGAGAGGCGCAGCGCCTGCCGGGCCTCCTCGTACGCCCGGGGCAGCTCGTCCGCGCCCGCGGCCAGGTTCCCGATCCCGACCGAGACGCTGAGCCGGCGCTCCAGGCCGTGGGCCAGCCGCGAGACCTCCCTCCCCAGCTCCTCGACCTCCGGGAGCTGGGGCCGGGCCGGATCACCGCCCGGCGCCTCGGCCGGCACCAGCACCACGGTGGCGGCCCCTCGTGACGCCACCACCGCCCCGGGGTGGCGGGGGCGGCAGAGCTCCACGAGGTCCCGGGAGAGCCGCTCCTGGAGCGGCCCGGACTGGAGGGCGGTCGCGGAACGTTCGTCATCCGGCTCCAGGAGCAGCAGCCAGGCCTGGGCCGGGATCCGAAAGCCCAGCCGCTCCGCCCTCTGGGCAAGCCGCCTCGCCTCCTCCGGCTCTCCCCCGGCGGTGATCAGCCCCTCGATGAGATCGCCCCGCAACCGCCGCTCCACCTCGGCGGCGGCCCGCTCCTTGAGGAGCTCCAGGGCCACGACGGTGGCGCCCTGCTCCAGGGCCCGCCGCCGAGAGGCCGAGCCGCCGAGGTCTCCCTCCAGGGCGAGGACCGCGACCAGCTCGGCGCCGGCGCGCACCGGGGTCAGCGTGAGCTGCTGGGGTGGCCTGCCTTGGTGCACCGCCACCGGACCCTCGGCCCCGGCCGCCAGCTGGGGCGGAAGTTGAAGTCGACGCGGGCCGGGCCCTCGCCCCAGTCCGTGCTCCAGCCGGAATCCCAGGGGGTCATACACCCCCACGGCGCCCCCGGCCAGGCCCGAGATGGCGTCCACGATCCGGGCCAGCCCCGCCCCGGTGAGCACCAGCTCCGTGAACCGCTCGTGGGTCACCTGGGCCAAGCGCACCTCCTCCAGCTGCTCCTCGAGCCGGCGCTGGAGCTCGCTGCGCTCCAGGACCCCGGCGATCGCCCCGGCGATCGCCGACAGGAAGGCCACCTCCTCCGGGCGGAACTCCCGCCGAGCCACGGTCTGCACGTTCAGCACTCCCACCATCCGCGGCCCAGCCTCGATGGGGACCGAGAGCATGGAGGTGAAGCGCGCCTCGTCCACCCCCTCCACCCACTTGAACCGGGGGTCCCGAGCCACCTCGGGGACGGCCAGGGGGAGCCGCGAGGCGGCCACGGTGCCGGTTATCCCCTCCCCGAGGGGCATCACGACCCGTCCCAGCGCTGCCTGGTTCAACCCGTTGGTGGCGGTGAGGACCAGCCCCCCCCGGGCTTCGTCCTGCAGATAGAGGGCGCAGACGTCCGCATCCATCGCCCCGGTGGTCTGGCCGATCACCAGCTCCAGCAGGCGGTCGCGGGCCATGGTGGAGGCGGCGGCCAGCGCCAGCTGCTGGAGGAAGAGCAGCTCGCGCAGCTCGCGGTGGTCGCGGGGAGGGTCAGCCGGCGTCGGCGTCCTCCGGCCTGGTCACCGCCCCGGAGCGCCCCCCGCTCTTGGCCACCAGCTGCACCCCGTCCACCCGCGCCCAGGGGTCCACGCTCTTCAGCATGTCGATCACGGTGAGCGCCGCGACGGCCACCGCGGTGAGGGCCTCCATCTCCACCCCGGTCGCGTCCTCGCAGCGGGCCCGGGCCAGGATCCGGATCGCGGGCGCGGCCCGGTCGAGCTCGGCCTCCACCTCCACATGCCGCAGCGCCACCGGGTGGCAGAGGGGGATCAGCTCAGGGGTGCGCTTGGCACCCATGATCCCCGCCAGCCGGGCCACCGCCAGCACGTCCCCCTTGGTCAGCTGCCCGGAGGCCACCGCGTCCGCCGCCTCGGCACTGATGCGCACCAACCCCTCGGCGGTCGCCTCCCGGCGGGTCACCGCTCGGTCGCCGACATCGACCATCCTGGCCCGGCCCCGCTCGTCCAGGTGGGTGAGCCGGTGGCCTCCCTGGGGTGCCATCAGCGCGCCCCCTGGCAGTAGGCGGCCGCGGGGGGATGGGAGGAGCTGTAGTACACCCCGACCACCACCAGGCCCGCAGGAGCGGCCGCGCAGGCGAAGGAGACCTCCCTTCCCTGCGCGACCAGCGCCAGGTTGAGCTGGGGGCTCAGGCCATGCGTGAGCAGCTCGGGGAGCAGCCGGGGAAGCCCCAGCTGCCCGATCGAGAGGCCCTTGAAGGACATGGTGACGACCGTTCCCCCGCCCGAGCGAAGCTCCACCGGCCCGCTGATGACGATGGCGTGGCCCAGGATCGCGGTCTCTCCGCTGACCACGATCTCACCGCCGACGGAGTGGACCTGGAGGTTCCCGAGGCCCACGTACCCGGGAAGGCTCTCCTGGAGCAGGCTGGTCGCCTCGGAGTCGGTGAGCTGGATCAGCGCCACCGGCTGCTGGGCCGCCAGCGCCGACTCCACCCCGCTGGCCACCGCCAGCTGGACCGCCGCCGGGCCGACCGGCTTCAGAGGGGCGAAATCCGGCGCGGCCAGCATCTGGTGGACGCCGTACAGGAGGATGGCCGCCACCACAAGCAGCGGCAGAAGGCAGCCCAGGCAACCCCCGAAGCAGCTCCGCCGGACGAAGGAGAACACCTCAGTCCCCGCCGGCGCGCCAGGCCGCCAGCGCCTCGCGGTGGGCGGAGAAGCCCAGCTCAGGTGAGCTCGCGGGGTCGACCAGCGCCAGCTCCAGCGCCTCCGGGGTGGTCCTCCCCTCACCCCCGCTGAGCCGACCCACGTAGGCCAGGACCAGAAGCCCGCCGCCGTCCCCCACCAGAACGTGGTGCACCCCCTCGAGCCGCTCCACCTCAAGCTCCAGTCCCGTCTCCTCGAGCAGCTCGCGGCGGGCCGCCTCAGAGGGGGTCTCGTCGGCATCCACGTAGCCGCCGGGAAGCGCCCACTCGCCCTGGGCGGGAGGCGTGCCGCGGCGGATGAGGAGGAGCTGTCCGCGAGCGTCGTGGGCGAGCAC
This sequence comes from bacterium, assembly GCA_021798435.1. Lineage (GTDB taxonomy): Bacteria > Chloroflexota > Dormibacteria > Aeolococcales > Bog-877 > JAJYXT01. The sequence continues at coordinate 6,134 of JAJZGN010000046.1, forward strand.
CGCCACCGCCACCTTGGGGTCGGGCCAGGCCACGAACTCACAGGAGGGGCAGCCCGGAAGCCATCGCCCCTCCACCTCGCGAGGAAGGAGGCGGGATCCGCAGCCCGGGCAGAACCGGTAGTCCACCCTCATGGGTTCCAGACGATGCCGACCACGGTCAGCCCACCGTCCTCCCGCCGCAGGGACCGGACCCTCGCCGCCACGTACCGGCCGTCCCCCGGCACCAGCGTCAGGGGGCGGGCCGCTAAGGGGCGCGGCACGGTCACGGGCTCGCGCAGCCGGGAGCGGAGGTACTCTGCCAGCCCCGGGTCATCTGAGCGCACCTCACCGTCCTCCCGCACCACGGCCAGCTGGCCCGCGCGCTCGATCTCCCAGCCCAGGACGTCGGTCTTCGAATTCAACCGCCCGATGATAAGGCGGCTCACCTGCGGACGAAGGCGGGTCGCCCAACGCGCGCAGGTGGTCCCGGTTCCAGTCTGACACCCGGCCCGGGTCACCGACCCCCCGGGTGATCGCCTGGGCCCCGAACTGGGCCCGCAGCCGGTCGAGAGCCTGGTCCAGCCGGGCGGCACGGGACTCGTCGGTCGGGAAGAGCCCGGCCACCTCCCCTTCCTGGAGCCGTCCCGCCCCCACCCCGAGGAGCCGGACGCCCGGCTCGTACACCGGCGCCAGCAGCTCCCGGGCGGACCTGGCGAGCTGCAGGTCCAGGCAGGTGGGGGCGGCGAGAGCCTGCTGGCGGGTCACCGTTCGAAAGTCCTGGAAGCGGACCTTGAGGATGACGGTCCCGGCCAGCAGCCCCTGGGCCCGAAGCCGCCCCGCCACGGCGAAAGCCATCTGTCGCACCATCCTCTGGGCCTCGTCCAAGGAGGTCAGGTCCACCTCGAAGGTCCGCTCCCGGCTGATCGAGCGAGGCAGCCCTGGCGGCACCACCGGGCTCAGATCGTCTCCTCGGGAGCGGGCCTGGAGCTGCGCCCCCTGGGACCCGAGGGCCGCCCGCAGAGAGGGCTGGTCCAGCCCAGCCAGGTCCCCGATGGTCCTCGCGCCCAAGAGCCTCAGCCTCTCCACGGTCTTGGGGCCGGCGCCGGGCAGCCGTTCCAGCGGGAGGGGGGCCAGGAACTCAGCCTCCCCCCCGGGCGGGACCACCACCAGCCCTCTCGGCTTGCGCAGGTCGGACGCCACCTTGGCCACCGTCTTGCAGGCGGCGACGCCCACGGAGCAGGGAAGCCCCAGCTCCGAGCTGAGCCGGCTCTGGATGGTGGCGGCGATGCTGGGGCCATCACCGGCCAGGAGCCTGGACCCGGTCACGTCCAGGTAGGCCTCGTCGAGGGACCCCGGCTCCACCAGGGGGGTGAAGTCGCGGAAGACGGCGAATACCTGCTTGGACAGCGCGGCGTAGTGGGCGATGTCCACCGGGAGGACCACCAGCTCCCGGCATTGCCGCAGGGCCACCGCGAGCGGCAGCGCCGATCGGACCCCGAACGACCGAGCCTCGTAGGAGGCGGCGCTCACCACCGCCCGGCCCGGACGGCTCGGCTCTCCGGGGTGGAATTCGGCCCCCCCCGCCACCACCACCGGGAGCCCGGTCAGCTCCGGACGGCGCAGCAGCTCGCAGGAGACGAAGAAGGCGTCCAGATCGACGTGGAGGATGCTCCGGGCCCCACCCACGCCGCCCCCTCCTCCCTCAGCCGGGGGGGCCGAAGGTGCGCGCGGCGATCTCCTCAACTCCCGCCATCCGGTCGCCCACATAGCGGTCGAGCTCGCTCCAGAGCGCGCCCAGCTCCTCCTGCACCGCGCCCGCAGCACCGGCGACGGGAACATCGCGGGGCTCGCCCAGTCGGCGCTTCAGCTCCACCGCCTCACGCTGCAGCGTCCTCGGTGAGACGGTCACCCGGAGCGGCATCCCGCGCAGGTCGGAGTCCGCGAACTTGATCCCAGCGCTCACGTCCCTGTCGTCATAGAGGGTCTCGACCCCGGCCCGCTCCAGGTCCGCGTACAGCCGCTGCGCCGCCGCGGCGACCGCGGGGTCGGAGCCGACCTGGACCAGCGCCACGTGGTAGGGCGCGATGGAGATCGGCAGGGCCAGACCGCGCTCGTCGTGGTGCTCCTCGGCCACGCAGGCCAGGAGCCGCCCCAGACCGATGCCGTACGAGCCCATCACCACCGGCCGCTGGCGCCCCTCCTCGTCCGTGTAGACGGCCCCCAGCGCCTCGCTGTACCGGGTCCCCAGCTGGAAGATGTTGCCGTACTCGATGCCCCGCCGGAGGTCGAGGGGCCCGCCACAGCTGGGACAGGGGTCCCCGCCCACCGCGGCCCCCAGCGCCAGCTCCTGGTCCACGTGGCCGTCACGGGCCAGGTTGAAATTGCGCAGGTGCCACCCCTCCCGGTTGGCGCCCGCCACCAGGTTGCGGCGGCGGCCCAGGCCGGAATCGGCCACGACCGTGACCGCGGCCCGGTCCAGTCCCCGAGGTGACATGTAGCCGGCCACCGCCCCCACCTTCGCCAGCTCCTCGGTGGTCGCCGCCCGGAGGTCCACGGCCCCAGTGGCCTGACGGAGACGGGCGAGGTTCACCTCCCGGTCCCCGGGGACGACCGCCAGGACGACCCGCCCCTCCTCCCCGCGCACCATCTCGGCGACGTAGCCCACCGTCTTGGCCACCCTGGACAGCTCCACCTGGAGGGCGGCCGCGACCTCGGCGACCGTGGTGCAGCCGGGGGTCGCCACCTCCTCGAGGGGAAGCTCCGGGGATTCCTCGGCCGGCGCCTCCAGCCGCTCCGCCACCTCCTGGTTGGCGGCGTAGCCGCAGCGGGGGCAGAGCAGCAGGGTGTCCTCCCCCTGGTCGGAGAGGTACATGAACTCGTGGGCGACCTTGCCGCCCATCATCCCCACGTCGCTGAGCACCGCCGCCACCGGAAGGCCCGCCCGGGCCGCGATCCGGAAGTAGGCGTGGAAGTGCTTGCGGTAGGCGGCTCGCAGCCCCTCCGGGTCCCGGTCCAAGGAGTAGGAGTCCTTCATCCAGAACTCCCTGGTGCGGATCAGCCCAGCCCGCGGCCGGGGCTCGTCCCGGAACTTGGTCTGGATCTGGTAGACGATCCGGGGCAGGTCCCGGTAGGAGCTGACCTGGCTGGCCGCGAGGTCGGCCACCACCTCCTCGTGGGTCATGGCCACCACCATCTCCCGACCTCGCCGGTCCTGGAAGCGGACCAGGGTCTCGTCGACCCCCTGCCACCGACCCGAGCGCTGCCAGAGGTCCGCGGGCTGAACCACCGGCATGGACACCTCCTGCCCTCCGATGGCGTCCAGCTCCTGGCGCAGGATCCGCCGGATCCGCTCCTGGGACCGCGCCCCCAGTGGGAGCAGGCTGAAGATCCCGGCCGCCAGCTGCTGCAGGTAGCCGGCGCGCAGGAGGAGCTGGTGGGAGAAGAGCTCGTCGGAGGGCGCCGCTCGTAGGGTCGCGCCGAAGAGCTGGCTCACCCTCATTTGCCGCCAGTCTACCGGCAGCGGGGGGCAGGTACCCCGGGGCCGGGACCCCCGCCGCCGATGGACCCTACAATGCCTCCGTGGAGCCCCGGATCTCGCTGATCGCGTTGGGGGTGTCCGATCTGGAGCGCTCGTTCCACTTCTACCGGGATGGGCTGGGGCTCCCGACCACCCGGAGGCCCGAGGACGGGATCGTCTTCTTTCAGACCTCAGGGGTGACCCTGGAGCTCTTCCCCTACTCCGAGCTGGCCGCGGACGTGGGTCCGGGTTGGGATATGCCCCGCTCCAAGTTCCCCGGCATCACTCTCGCCCACAACGTGCGCCAGCGCCACCAGGTGGACGAGCTGCTCCAGCGGGCCGAGGACGCGGGCGGCCAGATCGTGAAGCCGCCGGCCGACACCGACTGGGGTGGTTACAGTGGGTACTTCACGGACCCCGACGGCTACCTCTGGGAGGTGGCCTTCGGCGCCTTCGACTTCAACGAGGACGGCTCGCTGCGCGTCCCTTGAAGGGTGCGGAGAGGCCAGCCGGGCCGTCCCAGAACCTACCTGGGAGCGGAGACGCGGCCCCAGTCCCGTCTCCATCAAGCGGCGAGTAGGCCCCCTTGGCCCCCCGCGGTCAGGCCTCCGCCCCCTGGGGGCCGCGAACGAGCTCCGCCAGCTGTTCGAACGAGCTGAGCTGGCGCACGGCGGCGCCGGGGGCTGGGTCGGCCCCCGGGGCCAGGAGGGGCATCATCCCGGCTCGGCTGGCCCCCCGGACGTCGGCCCTCCACTCGTCCCCCACGAACCAGGCCTCGCTTGCCTCCACCCCCAGCCTTTCGAGGAGCAGCTGGAACGCGAGGGGCGAGGGTTTGCGGACCCCAACCTCGCTGCTGAAGATGGACACGTCCAGCAGGGGCGCCAGCCGGACCCGGCGGAGGATGTCGTGGAGCACCGACGGGGGGTAGGGCGCGTTGGAGAGGAGGCCGACCCTGAGGCCGTCCGCCCGCAGTCCGGCGAGGGCCCGCAGCGCCCCCGGCCGCACGGACACCACCTCGCCCCAGGGCGGCTGGAGCACCTCGCAGGCCACCGCCCCCACCTCGACCGGGAGCCGGCGGCCGAGGACGTGCCCCAGCGCCCTCGCGTACAGGGGCACTATCTCCACTTCGCGGAGCGGTCGGCGCCGATGAGCCGCTGCGATCAGGTGGTCCACCCTGGCGTCAACCGCGGGCCCCAGCTCGCCGGCCGCCAGCGGAAGCGGGTCCAGCTGGAGGCGGTGGACCAGCTCCAGCCCCGCGGCGCGCAGCCCGG
>JAJZGN010000047.1 GCA_021798435.1 bacterium
CTGGTCTCCGCCGCGGCGGCCATCAGCCGCCCGCGCTCCCGCACCAGCAGAAGGGCCTCATCCCAGCTGAGGGCCCCGGAGGCGGCGCAGGCGCTGATCTCCCCGAGGCTGTGGCCGGCGACCACCTCCACCTCCACCGCTCCGAAGCGCTCCTTGAAGGCTTGGTGAGCGGCATACGAAACGGCGACGACGCAGGGCTGGATGTTCTCGGTGCGGAAGAGCTCCGCCACTGGTCCATCGAAACAGAGCCGGCGCACCGGCATTTGCAGCACCTCCTCGGCCCGCTGGAGCGCTGCTCGGGCCGCCGGGAACAGGCGGTCCAGCTCCCGGCCCATGCCGGCGCGCTGCACCCCCTGACCCGGGAAGAGCAGGGCCAGCGGGCCGAGAAGGGTGGGGAGGGGGGGGGAGAGGCTCACGCCGCTCCGTGCTGCTCCTGGAGGAACTCCCAGAGATCCCCCACCTTGCGCATCCCCTCCAGCCGCTCCGGGGGGAGTGACACCTGGTAGCGGTCCTCGATGGCCATGATCAGCTCGACGAGGTCCAGCGAGTCGGCGGCCAGGTCGCGAGCGAAGCTGACGTCGAGCTGGACACGGTCGGCGTCCACCCCGAGGATCTCACCCGCCATCCGCTGGAGTTCCGAAAAGTCGAGGGGCTCCCGTTCGGGGGCCGGGTCTGTGACGCTCACCTGTTCACGCTCCTTTGGCGTTGGCTGAAGGGCCCCTTCCCAAAACCAGGCTGGCGTTGTGTCCTCCGAACCCGAAGGAGTTCGAGAGCGAAACCCGCACATCGGCCGGCCGGGCCCGGTTGGGGACGTAGTCGAGGTCGCATTTCGGATCCTGCTCTTCGAGGTTGATGGTGGGGGGCACCAGGCCCCGGTCCATCGCCAGCACGCAGGCTGCGGCCTCGATCGCCCCCGCCGCTCCCAGCAGGTGCCCGGTCATCGACTTGGTGGAGCTCACCGGAACGGTCCGGGCCCGCTCCCCCAGGACCTGGTGGATCGCCAGGGTCTCGGCGATGTCGCCGAGCTGAGTCGAAGTCCCGTGGGCGTTGACGTAGTCCACGTCCTCCGGCCCGAGCCCCGCCTTGCGCAGGGCGGCCCGCATCGCCCGGGCGGCGCCTCTGCCCTCGGGGTCTGGGGCCGTGAAGTGATACATGTCGGCGCTGGCCCCCGCCCCCAGCACCTCACCCCAGATCCGAGCCCCCCGGGAGACCGCGTGGCCCATCTCCTCGAGGACCAGGACCGCCGCCCCCTCGGACATCACGAAGCCGTCCCGGCCCAGGTCGAAGGGCCGGGAGGCAGCGGTGGGATCCTGGTTCCGTCGGCTCATCGCGCTCAGCTGGCAGAAGGCGCCGATCATGAGCGGGGTGAGGGAGGCCTCGGCGCCGCCCGCGATCATCGCCACCGCGTCCCCGCGTCTGACGACCTCGAAGCCGTCGGCGATGGCGTGTCCGCTGCTGGCGCAGGCGCTCACCACCGCGTAGTTGGGACCACCAGCCTGGAGCTCGATGGCGACCAGGCCCGCGGCGATGTCGGTGATCATCATGGGCGCGGTAAAGGGGCTGATCCGGCTCACCCCCCGCTCCAGAAGCATCCGGTGCCCGCGCTCGATCTCCTCCATGCCCCCGGCACCGGAACTCAGCACCACCCCGACGGCGTCCGGGTCCATGGTCGGGGGGCGCAGACCGCTGTCCTCCACCGCCATTCGCGCCGCCGCCAGCCCTAGCTGGCAGTAGCGGGCCACGTGGCGGGCCGTCTTGCGGTCCATGTAGAGCTCCGGATCGAAGTCCCGTACCTCCCCGGCGATCTGGGTGGGGAAACCGGTGGTGTCGAAGTGGGTGATCGGCCCGAGTCCCGAGCGCCCCTGACTCAGGCTCTCCCAGACCGCCTCCACCCCCGTGCCCACGGGCGTCACCAGACCCATGCCGGTGATCGCCACCCTCAACCCCGCCCCGTCGGTACCGGTCACTGAACCCTCAGCATAGGGACAAAGTGTTCTGATCGCATCGGCCGGGCTGACTGAGAAGAATGGCACGCCATAGGACATTTGGTCCTAATCGAGGCGCAGGGTCATCGGCCCCGATGAGGGCTCCGACCAGACCCTCGGCCCCTCCTGGTCAAGCTTGTCTGGGTCCAGGAGGGTGCCCGATTCCATCACCTGGCGTGCCCACTTGAGAGCGGGGTACTGATTCACGGCCACGCAGGCCAGCAACCGGCCGCCATCCAGCTGGAGGGTGGTGAAGCGACCGGAAGCCGGGTCGCCCCGTAAGAGGGCGGGACGGGCTGGTGCCCAGGTCCCCACCTGCTGGACGGTGGAGCCGTAGAGCTCTGTCCAGACGTATGGCAGGGCGGCGAAGTCCTGGACCGGGCCCAGCATCGCCTCGGCGGCGTGACGCCCTTGGAGCTGAGCGCTGTCCCAATGCTCTGATCGCGTGGTCCCCCCCGGGCTCGGGAAGCGGGCGATGTCCCCGGCGGCCAGGATTTCCGGGACCGAGGTGCGGCAGGCGCCGTCCACCAGCACTCCGTCCCGCACCCGGAGCCCGGCTCTCTGTGCCAGCTGTACCCGGGGGCGGGCACCCACGGCCACCACCACCAGCTCGCAGGGGATGACTGTCCCGTCATCCAGGACCGCCGCCTCCACCTCCCCTTGGCCCTCGAGGCGGGTCGCCGTGGTGGAGGTGAGGAGCCGCACCCCGTGCTCCCGGTGCCGGTCAGCGGCCCAGGCGGCAACCTCGGATCCCAAGGCCCCCAGGGGAAGCTCACCTGCCTCCACCAGGTGAACTTCGCAGCCCATCTCCTGGGCGGTGGCAGCCACCTCGCTGCCGAGAAAGCCGGCCCCCAGGACCAGGACCCTGGCGCCAAGCCGGAGCCGCTCCCGGATCCGGTCGGCGTCCTCGACGGTGCGGAGCGTTTCCACCCCCGGAAGGTCGCGGCCGGGGATGGCCGGGCGGACCGGTTCAGAGCCCAGGGCGAGCAGGACCCGGTCGTATCGCAGCCGCTCCCCGCCGGCCACGGTCAGGGTTCGCTCCGGTGGGGAGAGCCCGACGACCCTGGTCGAGGTCCGCACCTCGACGGCGTTCTCGGCGTAGAACGCCGCCGACCGTACGAGCAGTCGGCCTTCGGGCAGTTTCCCTCTCAAGTACTGCTTGGAGAGTGGGGGGCGCTCGTGAGGAAGGCGGGGCTCGTCCGTGAACAGCACCAGCGGGCCATCGAAGCCGAGCTCCCGAAGGCGCTCGGTCGCCCGGCCCGCGGCCAAGCCCCCTCCGACGATGGCGAATACTGGCGATGACGCCACCCGGGCAGGGTAGCGCTACCTCCCTTCGGCGGCGCCTGGGCGGCGGCCCGATTATGCTCACGCTCGATGCCAGAGCCAGTCGCGGCGCCGGCGCCCCGGGAGTTGGGTTAGCCCCAGTGTCCAAGGCGTCTGCCAGCCCGGTCGGAGTCCTGGCCGGAAGGGAGGAGGTTCTCGTGCTGCCGCGCGAGGTCGCTCTCGGACCGGCGCCCTGGCACGGGATCCGCCTGGAAGGGGTGAGCGAGGTACTCGCCTCCATCCCCCGCCACGGGCGCTTCCTGCCCCGGGCTGAGGTCGAGCACGACGAACGCTGGCAGCAGGTGATCCCCCACCTCGTTGTGAGCTCGGGGCAGAAGGTGCTGGCCATGCGCCGGCTGGGCCGGGGAAGCGAGCGCCGGCTGCGGGGACAGGTGACCCTGGGGGTGGGCGGCCACATCAACGCCGCGGACGGGCCGCTCGAGGTGGCCTTCGTAAACGGATGCCTCCGCGAGTGGGCCGAGGAGGTGGCCTCTCCCGCGCCCGCCACCGGGCGGCTCCTGGGCCTGATCAAGGACGGCGCGGGCGAGGTGGGCCGAGTCCATCTGGGAGTTTTGGTGATGGTGACCGCCGGGGCGGCGGGGGTGACCGTCCGCGAGGAGGACAAGCTCGAGGGGCGCCTGCTGGCGGTGCCCGAACTCGAGGTGCTGTATCTGGAGATGGAGACCTGGTCCCAGTTCGTCTACGACCGGCTCCTGAGGGGCGCCGCAGATCCGGTCCCCGCTCCCGGCCTGGAGATCACGCTGCCCGCGTCCCCAGCGGGGCCGGCTGGTAGACTCCGGGAATGAGCTACCAGCCGGAGCCGGAGACCGGGCACAACCGCCCCCCGCTCTGGGTTACGACGGGTGCGGGCTTCGACGGGTATCGCGTGGCGCGCCAGCTGGGCGTGGTGCGGGGGCTCATGATCCGCTCCCGCTCGGTCGTGGGCAACATTGGGGCTGGGCTGCAGCAGTTCGTCGGTGGCCGCCAGACCGTGTACATGACCATGAGCGACCACGCCCGCCAGGAGGCCTTCGACCTCATGGTCGAGCACGCCGCCGCTCTGGGCGCCAATGCGGTTCTGGCGATGCGCTACGACTCCAACGAGCTTTCCCCCGGGGTGAGCGAGATCCTCGCCTACGGCACGGCGGTCGTGATCGCGGCCGTGGACGCCTCGGCGGCCGCTCCGCCGGCGACTCCGGCCTGAGCATCCCCGGCATCCTTACCGAAGCATCCGGCTGTCCAACCCAGGATTGCAAATGAGCACCAAGGTCCGCATTCCCAGCCCCCTGCGCCAGCTCACCGGCGGGCGGGCTGAGGTTGAGGTGGAGGCCGCCACTGTGGGCGGGGCCCTGGCCGACTTGGAGCACAGGTTCCCCGGTTTCCAGGCCCGCCTCTTCGAGGGCGACGGCTCTCTCCGACATTTCGTCAACATCTACCGCAACGATGAGGACATCCGTACCTCGGGCGGGCTGCAGACCTCCCTCGAGCCCCAGGATGAGCTCAGCATCGTTCCCGCCGTCGCGGGCGGGCTGAGGTAGTCGACACAGTCAGGTCCCAGACGGTGCTTGCGACCCCGGCCGTGAGTCTGCCCGGGCCTCAGGGAGCTGAGGCCGAATTGAACCCGGGGCCGCTCGACCAAAAGGCGCCCTTGCTTCCCCCCTGGACGATGCCCCTGCTGGAGGCTCTGGGGGGGATCGAGCCTCGCCCCACTCTGGTGGCTGTGGCCATGAGCGGGGGAGTGGACAGTTCGGTCGCAGCGGCGCTGCTCGCTACCTCGGGCTTGCCGGTGGTCGGGGTGACCATGAGGCTGTGGGCGGAAGAGGACTTCGAGCGCGGGGAGGGGGGCTGCTGCTCCCTGGACGCCGTGGAGGACGCGCGGCGGGTATGCGCCCGGCTGGGGATCCCCCATTACGTGATCAACCTTCGCGACCAATTCGAGCGGACGGTGGTGGGGCAGTTCCTCGAGGAGTACCGGGAGGGCCGGACCCCCAATCCCTGCGTCCGCTGCAATGAGACGGTCAAATTTGCCGACCTCCACCTGCGCATGTCACGGGTGGGGGCCAGCCACCTGGCCACCGGTCATTACGCCCGGGTGGAACGGGGCGGCCCCGCGGGGGTGGTACTGCGGCGGGCGCGCGACCCGCGCAAGGACCAGTCCTACACGCTCTACCGGACGCCTCCAGATGTCCTCAGCCGCTGCCTGTTCCCTCTCGGCACCCTGGAAAAGCCGCAGGTCCGCGAGCTCGCCGCCGCGCTCGGACTCGGAGTCGCGGCCAAGCCGGACAGCCAGGAGCTCTGCTTCGTGGGCGGGGGCGACCACCGGGAGCTGCTGGCTCGGGAGCTTTCCGGCTCGTTCTCGGAGGGCCCGGTGGTGGACCAGGAGGGGGTGTTGGTGGGGCGCCACCGAGGGCTGCCCTTCTACACCGTGGGGCAGCGGCACGGGCTGGGGCTGCCGGCCCGCCGACCGGACGCTCAGCCCCTCTACGTCTATGAGGTGGACCGCCCTCGCAACACCCTGCGGGTAGGGCCCTGGAGTTCCTTGCTGCGGACCGGCTGCCGCATCTCCAGGTTTGTGGCCCTGGCATCGCCGCCGGGGCGGGGCTGGCAAAGGGCTCTGGCCCAACTTCGGGCCCACGCCCAGCCGACCCCGGTGAGCTGGCGCCTCATCCCGGGGGAGCGGGCTGAGGTCCGCTTCGCCGCCCCGCAGGCGGCGGTCTCACCGGGCCAGTCGCTGGTCCTCTACGATGGAGACCAGGTGGTGGCGGGCGGAGAGATCGAAGTGAAATCCGGGGAGGAGTGCGACTGATGGCCTGGCCAGCGGAGGCCGTCCTTCTGCTCATGGCTCTGGCCGGCTGCCTTCTCGCCTGCGCCTCGCTGCAGCTGGCTGACAGCTGGCGGAGCTGGCCGCTGGCGGTGGTGGGGGTGGCCACGTTCCTGGCCCTGCTGGCGGAGGTGGGGGCGCTCAACGGCTCATTCGGGCCGGTGCTTGCAGCTGGGGTCGGGGTCCCGACTCTGGTCCTGGCCGGTGTCGCAGTGGCTGCCCTGGCGGTGTACCTGCTGCTGCCCCCTCCGGATCCCCGGCCGTCGGATCGCCCTCTCCCCACCGGTCCGGCTGCGAATCCCGACAGCGAGGCCTGAGGGTGCTCTCCGCGGTGCTCGGGCTGGTGATTGCCCTCCTGGTGGCGGCCGGGATGCTGCGCGTCGGACCGCCCGCCGGGCCCGTCCGAAAGGTCAGCCGCTGGGTGCGCCGGAGCGGACTTCTGCCCTGGGGCTACGGGCCGGCTGCCCTGGCGGTTCTGGCGCTGGCCTTGCTTGGGCACGGAGCGGGGGCGATGCTGGTGGCGGGGGTGGGGCTCCTGGTGCTGGTGAGCCTGCTCAGCGCTGCGTTCCTGGTGCGCCAAGCCAAGGCCGACGGATGAACGCCGCGCTTTCGGTAGGGGTCCAGGAGACGGCCCCGACGGTGCGGGGGAGGCGCGGTCTGGAGCTGTACCGGACGGCGCTGAAGCAGATCGAGGGGCTGCAGTTCGGCGGTGGCCCCGTCCGGGCCTCTCAGGAGCTGGGGGTGGCCGCCCTCTGGGCGGTCAGGGCGGGGGCCTCGGCCCCCCGGCGGACGCACTCGGTGGCCCAGTTGGCGGGTGCTGTCGAGCTGACCCAGCGGGCTCTGGAGTGGCACTGGGCGGCCGCCAGCGGGCGCTCCCAGGTGGGGGTGGGAACCCTGGCTGGGGACTACTGCCTGGCCCAGGCTGCCGCCCTGCTGACCCGCTGCGGCAGCGTGGAGTATGAAGCTGCCCTCGCGGACGGGCTGACCGCAGCTGGGGCGGCGCTCGCCACCGGGGCGGATATCGAGGTCGTGGTGCGCCAGCTGCTGCCTCCCGCCGGCTGGAGCGCGGCCCGCGCGGCCGGCGCCTCCGGAGAGGCCCAGGCGAGGTGGTGGCGCGGCGGAAGGCGGCTGGCCGCGGTGGGCGGCACCTGGGGCGACTCACTTCCAGTGCCCCCGGAGGTCGGGGCGCTCCTGTCGTCCGTCGACCCCCTGGAGCGCCAGCTGGGCCGCACCCTCAGCGGGGACCCGGCCGCGGTGGCGGCCCCGATGGCCCGACTGCTGGGGGCCGGGGGGAAGCGCATCAGGGCACGACTTCTGCTCATCGCCGCCGAGGTGGGCCATCTCTACCGGCCGGGGACCGCTCTGAGCGGAGCCGCCGCGATGGAGATCATCCACGCCGCCACCCTCTGCCATGACGACCTCGTGGACGGGGCCGACTCGCGCCGGGGGGCCCCCACGGTGGCTGCCACCCAGGGCCCGCTGGTCGCCCTCGGAGTGGGCGATTTCTACCTGGGGCGAGCCTCAGGGATGGTGGCCCGGCTCGGCGACGTGAGGGTTTCCCGGGCCTTTGCCGGAGCGCTGGTGGAGATCGCCGACGGGCAGCTGCTGGAGCTGGAACGCCGCTCCGTTTGGTCCGGGGCGCTCACCCCATATATCCAGGTGGCGCGCCGCAAGACAGGTTCTCTCCTCTCCGCGTGCGGATCCATCGGCGCCCTGGTGTCCGGGGCCAGCGCCTCAGAGGTGAGGGCGGTGGCGCGGTTCGCTCGCGACCTGGGGCTGGCGTTCCAGGGGATAGACGACTGCCTCGACTTCAGCGACCCCGGCCGCACCGGCAAACCGGCGGGGATCGACCTGGCCCAGGGGATCTGTGGGCTCCCTGTTCTCTGCGCCCTGAGGGGGCCGCGCCGCGCCGAGGTCCTGGTTCGCCTGCGTCGCATGGAAGGGGCGTCTCCCCCCGAGGCCGCGGCGCTCCGGGAACAGGTGGTGTCGCTGGTCCACGAGTCCGGCGCCCTGGCCGGGGCCCGGGAGGTCGCCGACGGCTGGAGCGGGGAGGCACTGGGCCATATCGACGACCTCCCGGCGTCGCTCAGAGCGCGCCTTGAGGCCTTCGCCGACCGCCTCACCCTACGTGACCGCTGAGCACCACCCCTCGAAGGCCGATCTCGCTCCCATAAAATGACGGCCCGTGCCAGGTGCACGCGGGCCAGGTCGCGCCGGGCGCGGCGGCTGTGACCAATTCGGTCAGGAGGCGCTACGGTAGATGATCGCGGTCGCGGTTGGGGGAGGCTTGGCGATCGGGTCGGGTTTCGTCTTCCTCTGGCGCCCCGACCGCCCGACTCAGCTCTGGGCGTTGCTGTTGCTTTCGCTGGGGCTGGCGGTCGCCATGGCTGGCGCCGGGGCCTGGGTGCCGGCGGTGCTGGAGGCCGTGCTGCTAGGCGGCTCCGGAGTCGCGGTGCTCGCCGCCCTGGATCCCGGGTCCCCAGGCGCGGAGGACGGGGGCTTGGCTCGGACCGCGCTCTCGGTGGCCATCCCGGCGGGGGCGGCCGTACTCACCTTCGTGCTGTTGGTCGGGGTTGGGGCTGCCACCAAAGCCGGCTTCCCGGCGCCCTCCGCGGCGCCTTCGCCGGGGCGGGTGGGGAGGGCCTTCCTGATGGGGGCCGGGGTGCCGGTGCTGGGCACCCTGGTCCTGGGCGCCTTCCTCCTGGCTTCCAGCGCGGTCCTCATCCGCCGCGACCGCCGCGAAGTGGTCGAGGAGCAGGCCGAGGCGGGGAGGCGGCGACGACTTCTGGAGCAACGCCGTCGAGCCGAGCAGCGGGCGGCGGCTCGCGCGGCCGCTCGAGCCCAGCGCCGAGGGGGGCGGGGGTGAACGGGACGGCCGCCGCCCTTCTGGTGACCGCCGCCGCGGTGGCCGCGCTCGGGGTGGCGGCGCTGGTCCACCGCCGGGACTCGCTGGGCGCCTTCACCGGCGTGGCGCTGCTGATGGCCGCGGTGACGGCGGCGCTGGTGGGCTTCGCGGCCACCGCGCCGACAACGGCAGGTGCGGCCCAGCTTCAGGCCGCCGCGGTGGTGGTGGAGGTGCTCGCGGCAGTCACGCTGCCAGGCGCCGTGGCGATCGCCGTGGTCCTGCGGCGCCGCACCGGATCAGATCTGCTGGAGTTGGCGCCCGTCCGACCCGTAACCCAGGAACCGCCGGGTCCCCAGATCGAGGCACCTCCGGCGGACGCGGAGCCGGCCCCTCCTCCTGAGGAGCCCCAAGACGAACTGGAGCCGGCGCCATGAAGGTCTTCTTGGCGGGGTGGGTCGTCCTCCTCTTGCCCCTGGGGGGCATCGCCCTCAGCTACCTCTCGGAGACGCGCAGGGGGTCGGCCCTCGGCGTGGCGATCGGCGGCTGGCTCACCCTCGGGGCCTCCCTGGTCCTCCTCGCCGCCACCGTCGCCCACCACCAGCACGTGACCGGGTCCACGATCACCTTCTGGACATTCTCGGTCACCCAGAGCCCCTTCAACTCAGCCACCGCCACCCTGCTGCCGGCCTACTTCCAGGTGGGCGTCGGGTACGCCGCGACCTCATATGGGGTGATCCTGGCCTCCTTGGTGGCGGCCGCGGTGGTGCTCGGACAGGCCCAGATCATGGCCCAGCTGCGCGCCAGCTCCCAGCTACCCACTGTGATGCGCCTATCGGCGCTCCTCGGCCTCTCGGCCGAGCTGGTCGCGCTGGCCCCTGGGCTCTTCCAGCTCCTCCTCGGATTTGGCCTGGCGGGGCTCGTGGCGGCCATGCTGGCCGGGTCAGGCTCAGGGCGGGCCGCCCGGCGGGTCTATCTGGTCTGGAGCGGGTCCGGGGCGGTTCTCCTACTCGCCGTGGCATTCGTCTACGTAAAGTTCGCCGGCCAGGTGGCGCTGGCGGCGACCACGGGGAAGCATCCAAGCACCCAGACGCCGTATGGCTTGAACCTGGAGGCTCTGTACCCCATCTGGACTGCCGCGCACCACGGCGGGGTGCGGGGAGTGGGGGGGCGGACCCTGACGATCTCGGCCGTCCTCTTCCTGGTGGCGGCGGCGGCGGCAGCGGGCCAGGCGCCCCTGCAGGGGCTGTGGCGGGCGCTGGCCGTGGCTCGCTCCGGTGCGGGGGCCCTGCTTCAGGGGGTGGTCGGAGGGGTCGTCCCGGTGGCCGTGCTCCTGGCCGTCTACCCCTTGCTGCACCTGGCCTCCGGCGCCGCGCCAGCGCTGGTGGGTCTGGGGGCGGTCACGGCCGTGTTGGGCGCCGTCCTGGCTGTCGGCGAGCGCCAGTTGCGTCCCTTCGCTGGCTGGGTCGGCCTCAGCCAGACGGGGATGGCGGTGATGGCCGTCGGCCTGGGGGCGCCGGCGGCAGCCACGGCCATGGCGGTGGCCACCGTGCTGGTGGTGGCGGCACTCTCCGCCACCGCGGCGCGGCTGGAGCATGACCTCCGGGTCCGCACCGTGGACCGGTTGGGCGCGGCGTGGCGGCAGGCAAGGCCAGCGGCATTTCCGCGCGGGCTCAGTGCTTGCCGCTGTGCGCCAGCAGCCAGTCCATGGCCGCCAGCAGCAACCCGGTGACGACGAAGGCCACATGGATGACCACCAGCCAGGTCATGTTGGTCTGGTTGGTGTCCGGGCCGAGGTTCATGAAGGCCTTGAGCAGCGAGATGGCCCGCATCGCGCACGCGA
>JAJZGN010000048.1 GCA_021798435.1 bacterium
GAGGCCACCAACCAGCGCTTCCACTACCTCCTGGCGCGCGGCCAGTCGGGGCTCTCGGTGGCCTTCGACCTCCCCACCCAGATGGGGTACGACTCCGACCACGAGCTGGCCCGCGGTGAGGTGGGCAGGGTGGGGGTCCCGATCTCCCATCTTGAGGACATGCGCGTCCTGGTCCAGGGGCTGCCGCTGGCCGAGGTCACCACCTCGATGACCATCAACGCCCCGGCCGCGGTCCTCCTCCTGCTCTATGAGCTGGCGGCGGAGGAGGCGGGGGCGCCGGTGGAGCGGCTCGGAGGCACCATCCAGAACGACATCCTGAAGGAGTACGCGGCCCGCGGCACCTACATCTTCCCGCCCCGCCCCAGCATGCGGCTGGTGGTGGACGCCATCTCCTACTGCCGGCAGCGGCTCCCGCGCTGGAACCCGATCTCCATCTCGGGCTACCACATGCGCGAGGCCGGGGCCACCGCCATCGAGGAGCTGGGGTTCGCGCTCAGCAACGGTCTCGCCTACGTCGAGGCGGCGCTCCAGGGCGGCCTGGGGCTGGAGGACTTCGCCCCCCGGCTGAGCTTCTTCTTCAACGTCGACAACGACCTCTTCGAGGAGGTGGCCAAGTTCCGCGCCGCTCGCCGCCTCTGGGCGGAGCTTCTGACCGAGCGCTTCGGGGCCCGGGACGACCGCTGCCGCCAGCTGCGCTTCCACGCTCAGACCTCGGGGGCCGCGCTGACCGCCCAGCAGCCGCTGAACAACGTGGTCCGGGTGGCGGTGCAGGCGCTGGCCGCCGTCCTGGGTGGCGCCCAGTCGCTGCACACCAACTCCTACGACGAGGCGCTGGCGCTGCCCTCGGAGGCCGCCGCCACCCTGGCGCTGCGCACCCAGCAGCTCCTGGCCCTCGAGTCCGGGGTGCCCCGGGTGGCCGACCCCCTGGGGGGAGCCCACCTGGTGGAGGACCTCACCGAGAGGCTGGCGCACGAGGCGAGGGAGCTGATCTCCGAGGTGGACTCGAGGGGTGGGGCCGTGGCGGCCATCGAGCAGGGCTTCTACCAGGCCCGGATCCAGGAGTCCGCCTACCGCCAGCAGCGCCTCTTGGAGGCCGGGGAGCGGGTGATCGTGGGGGTCAATCGCTACCAGGAGGGAGAGGAGCCCCAGATCCAGCTCCTCCAAGTGGATCCGGAGCTGGAGAGCGCCCAGCTGGCCCGGCTCCAGGAGCACCGCCGCCGCCGGTCCGAGGCTGTGGTGGGGGCCGGCCTGGACTCCCTTCAGCGCGCCGCCGAGGGGACTCTGAACCTCTTGTTCCCCATGCGCGAGGCGCTGGCGGCCGGCGCCACCCTGCAGGAGGTCTGCGACCGGCTGCGGGAGACCTTCGGCGTCTTCCATCCTCCGGCCCAGCTCTGAGGCCCCGCTGCCGCGGCCACCCCCATTCGGGGAAGATGGGCTGATGGCAGCTGGCGAGGCGGGGCGCTCCGGGGAGCCGGGGGAGAACGAGCGGCTGATCAACCAGCTGCGCAAGCGCCGCCACGACGCCGTCCACCGCGGTGGGGAGGCCGAGCGAGCGCAGCGCCGCCGGGGGAAGCTGACCGCCCGGGAGAGGATCCGCCGCCTGCTGGACCCGGACAGCTTCACCGAGCTGGACGCCTTCGTGACCCATCGCTCCGATCAGTTCGACATGGCCGAGAGGCGGGCGGTGGGCGACGGAGTGGTCACCGGCTTCGGCACGGTGGGGGGGCGGCAGGTCTTCGTCTTCTCCCACGACGCCTCCTTCATGGGAGGGTCGCTGGGGGAGGCCTTCGCCGAGAAGGTGTGCAAGGTGATGGACCTCGCCGCGCGCACCGGCTGCCCCCTGGTGGGGATCAACGACAGCGCCGGGGCCAGGATCCAGGAGGGGGTGGTGGCTCTCGCCGGCTACGCCGACATCTTCTACCGCAACGTGCGCTGCAGCGGGGTGATCCCCCAGCTCTCGGTGGTGGCCGGCCCCTGCACCGGCGGTGCCGTCTACTCCCCGGCGATAACCGACTTCACCTTCATGGTCCGCCGGGTGGGCTACATGTTCATCACCGGACCCGAGGTGGTGCGGGTGACCACCGGGGAGGAGGTTGACTTCGAGCAGCTGGGCGGGGCGGACGTCCACTCCCAGAGGAGCGGGGTGGCCCACTTCGAGGCCGGGAGCGAGGACGAGGCCTTCAAACAGGTCCGGTCCCTGCTCTCGTACCTGCCCCAGAACAGCTCCGAGCCGCCGCCCCGGATGCCGTGCTCGGATCCCGTTGACCGTTCCGACCCCGAGCTCCAGTCGCTGATCCCGGATAGCCACCGAGAGCCGTATGAGATGCGGGAGGTGATCCGCCGGGTGGTGGACTCCGGGGAGTTCCTGGAGGTGCAGCCGCTGTTCGCCCCCAACCTCATCGTGGGCTTCGCCCGGATGGACGGGATGAGCGTCGGGGTGGTGGCCAACCAGCCCCGCCACCTGGCCGGCGCCCTGGACATCTCCGCCTCGGTGAAGGGGGCCCGCTTCGTGCGCTTCTGCGACGCCTTCAATATCCCCCTTCTCACCCTGGTGGACGTGCCCGGGTTCCTGCCCGGGAGCGACCAGGAGCACTCCGGGATCATCCGCCATGGGGCCAAGCTGCTCTACGCCTTCGCCGAGGCCACAGTCCCCAAGCTGACGGTGATCACCCGCAAGGCCTACGGCGGGGCCTACGACGTCATGTGCAGCAAGCACCTGGGTGCCGATTACAACTGCGCCTGGCCCTCCGCCGAGATAGCGGTGATGGGGGCGGAGGGGGCGGTCCGGTTCCTCGGTCGCGGGAGTCAGGGCCATCGTACCGAGGAGGAGCTGATCACCGACTACCGGGAGCAGTTCGCCAACCCCTACCTGGCCGCGGAGCGGGGCTACCTGGACGACGTGATCGAGCCCCGGCAGACCCGTCCCGCCCTGATCAGGGCGCTGCGGATGGCGAGCACCAAGCGGGTCGACCCGCCCCGCCGCCGCCACGGCAACATCCCGCTCTAGCCGCGCCCGGCCGAGATCCCGGGAGGTGGTGGCCCTAAACTGGGCAGAGGTCAGGAGGGCGGCCGCGGGCCGGCCCGAGGGAGGTGCACGTGAAGCTCCTGGAGCATCAGGCCAAGGCGCAGTTCCGCAGCGAGGGCATCGAGTGCCCCATGGGGCGGGTGGCGCGGACGCCCGGGGAGGCGGAGTCAGCCGCCCGAGAGCTGGGTGAGGTGGTGGTGAAGGCCCAGGTGCCGATCGGAGGCCGGGGCAAGGCGGGGGGGGTCAAGGTGGCCCGGTCGCCCGAGGAGGCCCGCGCGGCGGCGAGCCAGATCCTGCAGATGGAAATCCGCGGTTACCGAGTTCCGGCGGTCCTCCTGGAGGAGCTGCTGGACATCGGCCAGGAGCTCTACCTCGGGGTCACCCTGGACCGGGACCGGAGGCGGCTGGCGGTGCTGCTCTCCTTCGCCGGGGGGATGGAGATCGAAGATGTCGCCGAGCGCACCCCGGAGAAGATCGCCAAGCTCTGGCCCGACCCCTTCTCCGGGCCCCTCCCGTTCGAGATCCGCCAGCTCACCCTGAACGCGCTCGCCAGCGCCCAGGGGGAGCAGGTCCTGGAGCGTCCCCGCCTCCTGAGCCTCATGGTCCCCTTGGTGCAGCGGCTGTACCAGCTGTGCCAGCGGCTGGACGCCACCCTCTGCGAGATCAACCCCCTGGTGATCACCCGCTCCGGCCAGCTGATCGCCGGGGATGGCAAGGTGGAGGTGGACCAGAACGCCGAGTACCGCCACCAGGATCTGGTCCGGGAGCTGGGCGGAGACGCCGAGGCCGCCTCCAGCGGGGATGACCAGCTGGAGGTGGAGGCCAGGCGGCGGGGGCTCACCTACGTGCACCTCGGCGGGGACATCGGGGTCGTCGGCAACGGCGCCGGACTGGTGATGAACACCCTGGACCTGGTCAAGCAGCAGGGAGGCAGTCCCGCCAACTTCCTGGACATCGGCGGCGGCGCCAAGGCCGAGGTGGTTCGCCAAGCGTTGGAGATGGTGCTCCTGGACCCCGAGGTGAAGGGGATCTTCGTGAACATCTTCGGGGGGATCACAAGGGGCGACGAGGTCGCCAAGGGGCTGATCCAGGCCCGCGACGAGCTGCAGATCCAGCTTCCCCTCGTGGTGCGGATGACCGGGACCCGGGAGGAGGAGGGCAGGCGGCTCCTGGAGGCGGCGGGAATAACCCCCGCGGTCTCCGCCCCGGAGGCCGCCCGGCGAGTGGTGGAGATGGTGGCGGGGGCGGGCCGATGAGCATCCTGCTGAACTCGGAGTCCCGGGTCCTGGTCCAGGGCATGACCGGCAGCGAGGGCACCTTCCACACCCAGCAGATGATCGAGTTCGGGACCAAGGTGGTGGCCGGGGTATCGCCCGGCAAAGGGGGTAGCCAGCACCTCGAGCGCCCGGTCTTCGACTCGGTGGCCGAGGCGGTGATCGCCACCGGGGCCACGGTCTCCGGGGTGTTCGTCCCTCCGGCGTTCGCCGCCGACGCCATCATGGAGGCGGCCGCCGCGGGGCTGGAGCTCGTGGTGTGCATCACCGAGCTGATCCCGGTCAACGACATGGTCCGCGCCCGGGCCTACGTCAGCTCTCGGGGAGCCCGCCTGGTGGGCCCGAACTGTCCGGGGCTGATGTCTCCGGGGGAGCGCAGCAAGGTGGGGATCATCCCCAACCAGAACGGCAGGCCAGGCCCGGTGGGGGTGGTCTCCCGCTCCGGCACCCTCACCTACGAGATCATGCAGTCGCTGGGGGCGGCCGGGTACGGCCAGTCCACGGCAGTGGGAATCGGCGGAGACCCGGTCCTCGGGCTCTCCTTCTCGGACGTCCTGGAGCTGTTCGCCGCCGACCCGACGACCGAGCTAGTGGTGATGGCGGGGGAGATCGGGGGCTCGGACGAGGAGCGCGCGGCCGAGCTCATCGGCCGCGGTTACCCCAAGCCGGTGGTGGGCTTCATCAGCGGCCGCACCGCCCCGCCGGGCAAGCGCATGGGGCACGCCGGAGCCATCATCTCGGGGAACACCGGGAGCGCCGCCTCCAAGGTGGCGGCCCTGGAGCGGGCCGGGGTGGAGGTCGCCGACACCATCGAGCAGATCGTGGAGCGGGTGTCGGCCCGTCTCCGGCGGGGATAGGTGGGACTCAGCTTCGATCTCGCCCCGGAGCAGGAGGCGATCCGCTCCACCTGCCGGGAGTTCGCTGACCAGGTGGTGGCGCCGGCGGCCGCGGAGAACGACCGCCAGCAGCGTTTCCCCTACCAGATCGTCGCCCAGATGGGGGAGCTGGGACTTTTCGGCCTCCCCTATCCCGAGGCGGTGGGGGGGGCCGGGGGCGACTTCGTGAGCTACCTCCTAGCGCTGGAGGAGATCTCCCGCGCCGATGCGGCGGTGGGGATCACCCTGGAGGCCGCGGTCTCTTTGGGTATCGCCCCGATCTACAACTTCGGCACCGAGGAGCAGAAGGGGCGCTGGCTGCCCGACCTCTGCGCCGGGCGGGCGCTCTGGGCCTTCGGCCTCACCGAGCCGGAGGCGGGGTCGGACGCCGGCGGTACCCGGACCCGGGCCCTGGCCGAGGGCGACTCCTTTGTCATCGACGGGGGCAAGTGCTTCATCACCAACGCCGGCACCGAGATCAGCCGGGGGGTGACCATCACCGCCCTGACCAGCCGCCCCGGTGACCCTCCCCGGATCAGCGCCATCCTCGTGGAGAGGGGGACGCCCGGATATGGGCTGGCCGAGCCCTACCGCAAGCTGGGGTGGCACGCCAGCGACACCAGGGAGCTCGCCTTCAACGGCTGCCGGGTGCCGCGCTCCAACCTTCTGGGACGCGAGGGAGGGGGCTTCGCCCAGTTCCTCGCGGTGCTGGAGGCCGGCCGGGTCGCGATCGCGGCCCTCTCGGTGGGGGTGGCCCAGGCCTGTCTCGATGCCAGCCTGGCCCACAGCCGGCAGAGGCGGCAGTTCGGACGGCCCCTCAGCCAGTTCCAGGCCACCCAGCTCAAGCTGGCCGACATGGCGACCAGGGTCGAGATGGCACGGACCATGGTCTGGCGGGCCGGGGCCGAGATCGACCGCGGCCGGTCGGCCGGGCGCCTCGCCGCCATGGCCAAGCTGGCCGCATCGGAGACGGCTACCTGGTGCGCCAACCAGGCGGTGCAGATCCACGGCGGCTCCGGCTTCATGGAGGACCTTCCGGTCGCCCGCTACTACCGCGACGTCAAGATCAACGAGATCGGGGAGGGAACGTCGGAGGTGCAGCGCCTGGTGATCGCCTCCCACCTCCTCGGCCTGGGGGGATCGGTGGCCCGCCTGCTCCAGGGCGAGGCAGGCCAGAGCGGCTCGGTCTAGGATGTGAGGGTGGGCGAGATGGACCCGGTGGTGGTGGGGTACGCCAGGACGCCGTTCGGGAGGCTGCGGGGACGTCTCAGCCAGGTGCCGGCGGTGGAGCTGGGGGCGGTGGCCATTCGCGGGGCACTCCAGCGCTCCGGCCTGGTGCCGGAGCAGGTGGAGCAGGTCCTGATGGGCACCGTGATCAGCGCCGGTCTGGGCCAGGTCCCCGCCCGGCAGGCCGCCCTCCGGGCCGGCATCCCCAGCAACGTCCCCGCCCTCTCAGTGAACAAGGTGTGTGCCTCCTCTCTGAAGGCCGTCAATCTGGGCGCCCTGCTGATCCGCGCCGGAGATGCCGAAGTGGTGGTGGCCGGGGGGATGGAGTCGATGTCGGGCGCCCCCATGCTCCTGCGGGGGGCGCGCGGCGGGTTCGCGATGGGGGACCAGACGCTCTACGACTCGATGCTCTGGGACGGTCTCACCTGCCCGGTGGACGAGGTGCACATGGGGGAGCACGGCAGCCAGGTCGCCGCCGAGCTCGGGGTGGACCGGAAGGCCCAGGACGAGTACGCCCTGCTGTCCCAGCAGCGGTACGAGGAGGCCCGGTCCGCGGGGAGGATCACCGCGGAGCTGGTGCCCGTCGAGGTGACCCAGAAGGCCGCCCGGGAGACGGTGGACCAGGATGAGCAGCCCCGGCCGGAAACCACGCTGGAGAAGCTCTCGGCCCTTCGCCCGGTGTTCGGCGGGCCGGATGGCTCGGTCACCGCCGGAAACGCTCCCGGGATCAACGACGGGGCGGCGGTGGTGGTCCTCACCAGCCGGCGGCGGGCCCGCGACCTGGGGCTCACAGTGCTGGCCACCTGGCTGGCATACGGCGAGTCCGCCGCCGACCACCCCTACCTGGCCACGGTCCCCGCGCTGGCGCTCGAGCAGGCGCTCGGGCGGCGGGGTGGGCTCACCGCCCAGGAGCTCCGTCTTTTGGAGATCAACGAGGCCTTCGCCTCGGTGGTCCTGACCAGCTCCAGGATGCTGGAGGTGGAGCTGGATCGGGTGAACGTGAACGGGGGGGCGATCGCGGTAGGCCACCCGATCGGGGCCTCCGGCGCCCGGATCCTCGGCTCCCTGGTGCTGGAGCTGCGCCGGCGGGGCGGAGGGGTGGGGGCCGCGACGATCTGCTCCGGGCTGGCCCAGGGAGAGGCGACGCTGGTGGAGGTCGCCTGAGGGGACTCAGCCGCCGGCGCCGGTGCGCGCCGCGACCTGGGAGAGCAGCTCGGAGAGCGACTCGCGGTCGGCACGGTAGAGCGTGCGGGGGCCGTCTCGCCGGGTGGTGACCAGGGCGGCATCGCGGAGCGCCCGGAGGTGCGCGCTCACAGTGGGCTGGGCAAGGTCGAACATCCTGGCCAGCTCCCCCACGCTGGTGGGCCGTTCGGCCAGCCGGAGCAGCAGCGCCATCCGGGTGGCGTCCCCCAGCACCCGAAGACGCGAGGAGAGGCGGCGGGCTTCATCCCGGAGCTCCTCGGTGGGGCTGGCCCCCTCGCTGAAGCCCACCACCACGTGGTGGGGCAGATCCCAGATGCTCCAGCTGCCACCGAAGTAGGCGGGGACCAGCGCCAGCCGTCCCCTCCGCTCCCCGTCGTCTATGAGGTCTCCCCAGGCCTGGTTCTTCCGGCGCAGCCTCTCCACCACCTCGGCCGCTTTGGCGAGGGGCTCCCCGCGCTGCAGCCGGCGGGCGAGGCTGGCCCCGGCGGCCCGCACCTGGGGCAAGCCCCGGGACTCCCACTCCGGCACCAGGGGTTGCCAGATCGCCTGAAGCAGGAGCCCATAGCGATGGCGGGTGGCCGCATCCCGCTGCAGCCGGGCGAGCCGCTCCACGATCCGGCTGCGGTCGTCTTCGGCCTCGGAGCGCAGCTCGGCCGTGGCCAGGAGGTCCACCTCGGGGAGGTTCGGCAGGAGCCGGTCCAGCCGCTCGGAGAAGAGCTGCCCGCTCAGATCCGCCAGTACCACCATCTCAGCCATCCCCGCTGCGTGGCCATCCTGCCAGAAGTCCTGGAGCTCGCTCGCCAGCTTCCGGGTCACCGCCGGCCCCAGCGCCGCCAGGCGAGGGTCCTCGCCGTCCGGGTGGCTGAGGAGCAGGTGGCCCAGCCAGAGCAATTCAAGCGGCGCGGACGGCCTCACCTCGGGGATGGCCGGCGCCGACTCCTCGCCCATGTCGACCGGTGGCATAGCCAACTGACCATATCACTGTGATCACCAGGGACCCGCGTCTTGTGTTGACATCGACATATGGGGATATGTTAATGTGCCCGCATGATGAATCTGTTCGCGGCGGAGCTCGAGGTGCGGCGGCGGCAGCGGGAGGCGAGGGAGTGGGCGCTCGGGGCGCGCCGGGCCGCGGAGGCGCGGCAGCTGGAGCCGGCCCGAGCTGCGGTCGAACCGACCCCTCGCGCCGTCGGGGGAGCGCTCACCTCCAGCTGATCCTCGGGCTTCGCCTTCGGGCATGGTGAGATCGTCGGGGCCGGCCACCGGGCTGGTCCTGGCCCGGGGTCTCTTCCGGGGGCAGGCGGCGGCGACCCTGCTGGTGGCGACGGCGGGGGTGGCCGCGGCGGCCATGCTCTGGAGTGGCCCCCTGGGGCCGGCATACGTCGCCCTGTGGGGGGTGGGAGGAGTCGGCCTGGGTGCCGGTGTGGGTGCCGTCTCCTGCCGCAAGCTTGCCCGGCGCATCCGCCATGGTGCCGGGCTGGGGCCACCCCGCATTCAGGCGTCGCGGTTTCCCGCCCGCGTGTCACTGGTGACAGGGCCCTGGCGGGCGCCGGCCTGCTCAGGCATTTCGGCGGCGCCCTCACGGCCCTCGCGCTCACGGTGGGGGTGGCGGGGACCGGGGGCCGGCAGCTCGGGCTCCTCTGGTGGACGGCGCAGGAGGAGCGCACCTCGGGCGGGCAGCTCCTCGTACGGCTGAGGCGGGGACGTCTCGGTCGCTGGGGGATCGACCTCCTGCGGGTGGCCGGCGCCCCCGGGCGCGGGATGGCGCCGGGATATTCCGGGCCGGCCGAGTAGGAGCCCTCGGTCCAGGGCGCGGACTACAATCGGCTCGCCGGGGACTCACCCGGGAAAGGAGGGCAGCCGGTGGCGGTGCAGGCTGAGGCCGAGGGGCTGGCACTCCGCGAGGCCGTGCGGGAGCTGGCGCGCGAGCGGATCGAGCCCCGAGCGGCCGAGATCGACCGCACCGCCGAGTATCCCTGGGACGTGGTCGACCTCTTTCGGAGCCACGACGTCTACGCGGTGGCGTTCCCGCCCGAGTACGGCGGGGTTTCGGGGTCGGCCCTGACGCTGGCCATGGTCATCGAGGAGGTGGCCAAGGTCTGCGCCACCTCCTCCCTGCTCCTCGCGGTCCAGGCCCTGGGAGGCTACCCCATCCTCCTCGGCGGCAGCGAGGCCCAGCGCCGGGAGTTCCTCCCGCGGCTCGCCTCCGGGGAGCTGATCTCCGCCTACGCCCTCTCCGAGCCGGACGCCGGCAGTGACCCCGCGGCGATGCGCACCCGGGCCCGGCGCGACGGGGGCGATTACGTCCTCGAAGGCAGCAAGATGTGGATCACCAATGGCTCGGTGGCCGACCTCATCGTGGTCTTCGCGGTCACCGACCCGGAGCGAGGGAGCCGCGGCATCTCCGCCTTCCTGGTGGATGGAGAGAGCGAGGGGCTGGAGCGCCGAACCATCCACGGCAAGCTCGGCATCCGCGGCAGCGACACCGCCGAGCTCTCCTTCCGCTCCTGCCGGGTCCCGGCCTCCCGGCTTCTGGGCCAGGAGGGTGACGGCTTCCGGATCGCCATGGGGGTCCTGGACCGCTCCCGGCCCCAGATCGGGGCCCAGGCGCTCGGTATCGGGGCCGGAGCGCTGGAGCGGGCCGTGGCCTATGCCAAGGAGCGCCGCCAGTTCGGCCGGCCGATCGCCGAGTTCCAGGGCCTCCAGTTCATGCTGGCGGACATGGCGGTGCAGCTGGAGGCCTCCCGCCAGCTGGTCCATGCCGCCTGCCGGGCCATCGACGAGAAGCAGGAGGGGGTGACCCGCCTCGCCGCCATGGCCAAGCTGATGGCCTCGGACACCGCCATGAAGGTCACCACCGACGCCGTCCAGGTCCTGGGCGGATACGGCTATGTGAACGAGTTTCCGGTGGAGCGGATGATGCGCGACGCCAAGATCACCCAGATCTACGAGGGCACCAACCAGATTCAGCGAGTGGTCATCGCCAAACAGCTGCTTGGCTGAGGCCGGCCGTGGCCCCAGGGTCGGCCGGCCAGGGTGGGGGAGTCCGGCAGTGGGGAGGGATTGGCCCGACGAGCCAGGGCGGGGGCCCGGGGCACCTTCCGCCGACGCCGGGGGAAGGAACGCGGAGCGCGAGCGGGACGCCGGCTTTCCTGATCCGGGAGGTTGATCGCCACCGAGCTCAAGGCGTACC
>JAJZGN010000049.1 GCA_021798435.1 bacterium
GCAGACGACGTAGGCGACACTCTCGGCCTCCAGCTCCGCCAGCTCGCGACTTCCGAAGAACTCAGGGCCGTGGAGGATGGCGTGGGCCAGCTCGTGGCCCAGAGTCTTCACCTTGGGCCCGGGACTTAGGCGCTGATCCACGCGGATCCGCCGCAGGACGTGGGAGCAGTCGCCCCGCCGCCCGGCGCGGAGCTCGCTGAACTCGACGGTGAATCCCAGGCTCGGGGCGAGGGCCAAGAGCCGCTCGAGGATCTCCGGAGGGGCCTCCGCGGGCATCTCCCCCACCGGCGCCGGGAGCTCCGGCCCCTCGGTCTGCGAGACGTCGAACACCCGGGCTATCCGATAGGTCAGAAGCGGCAGTTCCAGGTCGCGAAGCCGTTCGGCGTCGGCGCCCTCCGGGCGCCCCAAGGCCACCGGGGCGATGATGGCCAGCCCCCTCTCCCCGCGCCGGACCTGACGGCCCAGCTCCTGCCAGGCCCGGTAGCCGGCCACCTGGGAGGCCTCGGGAAACTGGCCCAGGATGAGTAGCTGGTTGTGGAAGCTGTAGCGGTGGAAGCGGCGCCGGAACCTCAGCCACCGCTCCCACTGCCGGGAGTCGGTCAGGTGCTCCACCCCCTCGCGGAGCGCGGCGAGCACCTCGGACCGATCCCGGAGTTGGACGGATGGGCCAGGCGAGGGGTTGGGCACCTCTCATCGGTCCCGTGAACCAGGCCCGGTGGGCCTCGCCGAGCCGCTGAACCGGCCGTCAATCCACCACGGTTGCGACCAGGAGGTCCCGGGCGGCCGCCAGCGCCGCTCGGACCGCGGCCGGGGAGGCGGCCCGGGCGAAGACGAAGCCGAGATAGCGGTCCCCGTCCGGGGCGGGAGCCACCACAGTGCCGGGCGTGGCGGTGAGGTCCACCGCCTCGACCCCGGGAACGCGCATGGCGGCCTCGCGTCCTCGGATCGAGACAAGCCGGCCCGCCCGCTCGGGGGTCAGCATGAGGACTCCCGCCGGCTCCGCCTCCAGCTGCAGGTCGGGAAGCGGCATGCCCAGGGACTGGCGCAGGATCAGCTCCTCCAGGGAGGCGCCGGAGCGGAAGCGCAGCACCTCGGAGCAGCGGCCGCCGATGGAGCGCGAGGCCAGGTCGATCAGGGTGGGCGCCCCGGACCCCAGGCGGAACTCGGCATGGACCGGCCCGTGCCGCAGGTTGATCGCGGCGGCCGCCGCGGCCAGCACCTCCGCGACGGCCTCCTGGTCGGCGGAGGCCAGTCCGCTGGGCAGTTGGTAGATCGACTCTGCGAAATATGGCCCTTCGAGCGGCTCCGGCTTGTCGAAGATCGCCAGGGGTAGGAGGTGGCCGCCTTGCATCAGCGCCTCCACGGCGATCTCCGGCCCGGGCACATAGGACTCCACCAAGAGCGGTGCCCGGCCACCCACCAGGCGCCGCACCCGGGTCCCGGCCTGAAGGAGCTCCTCGCGGTCGTCGGCCCGGATCACCCCGAAGCTGGCCGCCCCCGAAGCGGGCTTGACTACGCAGGGGAACCCGAGGTCCGGCGCCGGTCGGCCCGGTGGCCAGGCCGCCCAGCGGGGCTGGGGGAGACCGGTGCCCTCGAGGGCATGCCGCAGCAGCAACTTGTCCCTCGTCGCCATGGCGGCCTCGACCGGGTTTCCGGGCAGCCCCAGCCGGGCGGCGATCCTGGCCGCTGGCAACACCGAGGCCTCGTCGACCCCGACCACCGCCACCACCTCCCCCAAGCCCGGCGGAAGGGGCCCCGGCCCCGAGTCGAGAAGCTCCCAGGGGATGGCCGAGGGGCCCAGCGGCGGGCCTGCAGGGTCGTCGGTGGCGAGGGTCACATCCAGGCCCAGCCGCTCACAGGCCCTGAGGAACGCCGGGGCGCGGTAGGTGGAGGTGGGCATCACCAGCAGCACGCGCCCGCTCATGGCGTCAGACTATCGCCATGCCCTCAGACCGCGATCTTCCCCGCCTGGATCTCACCGAAAGGGCGGCCCAGCGCATCCGCCAGTTCCGCGAGCGCCAGGGGCATCCCGAGGCCTGGGTGGCGATCTCTCCGGGGGGCCTGCAGGGCGATCGCCTCCAGTACTCCTTCTCCCTGGTCGAGGCCGGGGACCCGCGACCGGACGAGGTCCTGGTCACAGGCACCGCCGACATCACTTTCGTGGCTCCCCGGGTCATATCCCGTCATGTGGTCGGCGCCCGGGTGGACGCCGATCCCATGAGTGGGGCGCTGGCGCTGGAGACCGACTACGACCCCGACTCCGACCCGCTGGCGAGCGCGGTCCAGCGGCTGCTGGACGAGGAGATCAACCCCGCGGTCGCCGCCCACGGTGGCTACATCGGCCTGCTGGACATCGCGGACGGCGTCGCCTACGTGCAGATGGGAGGCGGCTGCCAGGGCTGCGGCCTGGCCGAGGTCACCCTCTCCCAGGGGGTTCGCGCCGCCATCCTGGAGCGGTTCGGGGAACTCAGTGACGTGGTGGACACCACCGACCACGCCCAGGGCACCAACCCCTACTACCAAGCTTCCAAGAAATGATCACCCCAGCACCTCGCGGTACACCTGCCGGGTCCGGGCGCCCATCCGGGAGGCGCTGAACTCGTCGGCGGCGCGGTCGAACCCGGCCCGGGAGAGCCGCGCGTAACGCTCGCCGTCGCCGAGCAGGGCCGCAGTCACGCTAGCGAATGCGGCGGGATTCGCCGGAGGTACGCAGAGCCCCGCCCGGGGCGGGTCGAGGATCTCCGGGAGCCCGCCCACGCGGGCGGCCACCACCGGGACTCCGCAGGTCATCGCCTCGCAGGCGACCAATCCGAACGGCTCCTGCCGCGAGGGCACCCAGGCGACGTCGCAGCCGGCGAAGAAGGCGGCGCGGTCCTCGACCAGGCCCACGAAGTCGACCCGGTCGGCCACCTTCAGACCGGTGGCGAGGTCCAGAAGTCCCGGCAGCTCCGGCCCGGAGCCTCCCACGGTGAGACGCAGCCGGCTCCCGAGTGGCGTGGCCAGCGCGGTGATCGCGAGGTCGACCCCCTTGCTGGGTATGAGCGAGGAGAGCGTCGCCACCCGGCACCCCTCGGGGCCCTGGCGAGGCTCGCCCAGTAGGGAGGGGACGCCGTTGGGGATCACCCGGATCCGGGCCGCATCGAGACCCACCTCCTCCACCAGGAACCGGCGCACCGATTGCGAGACCGCGATCTCCAGGCGAGCGGCCCGGGCCAGCCGCTTCAACTCGTGGGCGTGCGCCAGCCGCCGCACCGCCCCCCGGGTGAACCAGGAGTCGAGGTGGTGGGTATGGACCAGCGGAAGGCCAAGGTGGGCCCTGCGGACCAGGCCACCAGCCCTCAACCCGTGGGTGTGGACCAGATCGGGGCCGACCCGGCGGAGCAGCTGGCGCAGCCTCGGCGGACCGGATATGGGATCCCACCCTCCCCGCTCCGGGCCGAGGCTGGGAACACCCGCCGCGGCGCAGCGCTGGCGCAGTGGTCCTTCTGGGCAGACGACCACCGGGCCCCATCCGCTCCCCCGCAGCTCCAGCGCCTGCAGGAGCACGTGCTCGGGGCCGCCGGAGCGCGAGCTGTCCGCGATCACCAGGGCGACCCGGGGCGGGAAGGGCATGGCGGCATTGTTCCACCCGGGCCACTCGCAGCCGATACCATCGATGGGCCTTGAGCCCTGATCCCGGTGCGAGCGCGCCCATCCTGGTGGCGGTGGCCTGGCCCTACGCCAGCGGGCCCCGGCACATCGGTCACGTGGCCGGCTTTGGAGTTCCCTCCGACATCTTCGCCCGCTACCACCGGCTCCGCGGCCGCCCGGTGCTGATGGTGAGCGGAACCGATGAGCATGGGACCCCGATCCTGGTGGCCGCCGACCGCGAGGGAGTGAGCCCCCGGGAGGTCGCCGATCGCTACAACCGGGTGATCGCGGAAGATCTGCGCCGGCTGGGCCTCTCCTACGACCTCTTCACCCGGACCACCACCCGAAACCACGAGAGGGTTGTCCAGGACCTCTTCTCCACCCTCTTTGAGAAGGGATACCTGCTCCGGCGCACCCAACTGGGAGCGTTCTCCCCGGCCACGGGCCGCACTCTGCCAGACCGGTACATCGAGGGTACCTGCCCTCATTGCGGCTATCCGGCTGCCCGCGGGGACCAGTGCGACAGCTGCGGTCGGATGCTGGACCCCACCGACCTCCTGAACCCCAGGTCCCGGATCGATGGGTCGACCCCTGTCTTCCGGGATTCCGAGCACTTCTTCCTGGACCTCCCCGCCTTCGCCGAGGCGCTCCGGGAGTGGATCGAGAGCCGCGAGGGGTGGCGCCCCAACGTGCGCGCCTTCTCCCTCAACCTCCTGGCCGAGATCCGGCCCCGGGCGGTGACCCGGGACATCGACTGGGGGGTGCCAATCCCACTTCCGGAGTTCGCCGACCGCTCGGACAAGAGGATCTACGTCTGGTTCGACGCTGTGGTGGGGTACCTCTCCGCCAGCGTGGAGTGGGCCCGCCTGAGCGGCGACCCGGAGGCCTGGCGGAGGTGGTGGCAGGATCCCGACTCCCGGCACTTCTACTTCATGGGCAAGGACAACATCGTCTTCCACTCGGTCATCTGGCCCAGCATGCTGATGGGGTACGGCAGCGGCGGCACCTTCGGAGGCGGACCCGGGCACCCGCTGCTGCAACTCCCCGAGAACGTGGTCAGCAGCGAGTTCCTCACCATGGAGGGGGCCAAATTCTCCAGCAGCCGGGGCGTCGCCATCGAGGTGCGCGACTTCCTCGAGCGCTACGAACCCGACCCGCTCCGCTACTACCTAACCGCCGCCGGCCCCGAGACCCAGGACACCGACTTCACCTGGGAGGAGTTCGTGCGACGCAACAACGACGAGCTGGTGGCGACCTGGGGGAACCTGGTCCAGCGCACCCTGCAGCTGGCGGCCCGCCACTTCGGCGAGATGCCAGAGCAAGGCGCGCTCACCGATGCGGACAGCTCGGTGCGGCAGGCGGTCACCGCCGGCTTCGGCCATGTGGCCGCTCTCCTCGAGGAGGCACGTTTCAAGGCCGCCCTGCAGCAGGCGATGGCCCTCGCCGCCCAGGTGAACCAGTACCTCGGTGAGCAGGAGCCCTGGCGGCTGGTGACCCGGGACCGGGAGCGAGCCGCGACAGTGGTCCACGTGGCCCTGCAGTGCGTTGCCGACCTGGGGGTCATGATGGCCCCCTTCCTCCCCTTCACCTCCCAGCGGCTCCATGAGATGCTGGGAGAGACCGGGCAGCTGGCACCACTGCCCGAGCTCCAGGAGGTGGGCCCTGCGGATGACCAGCACGTGGTCCTGCGCACCGATCTGAGGATGTCAGTTCCCCGCTGGGGCCCCGTCCAGCTCCCACCCGGGAGACCGATCGCCGCCCCCCTGCCTCTCTTCCGCAAGCTCGACCCAGCCGTGGCCGCCGCTGAGGTGGAGCGGCTCCGGTAGGCGGGGCGGCCCTTTGGCTCCGTTCCAGGGCTCGGGAGGCGCACGGTGAGCCTCGGCGCGGTCACCCTGCCCCTGGCGGTGGCCGCCGGGGCTGCTTCGTTCCTATCTCCTTGCGTCCTGCCCCTGGTCCCCGCCTACCTGGCGTTCCTATCGCGGGCCGCCGGGAGCCGTGGCGATCTGGGGGCGGTCAGGTGGCGCGTCCTGCGAGGAGCCCTCGGTTTCGCCATCGGCCTGGGGGCTTTCTGCCTCGCCTTCTTCTATGCCCTGGAGCGGCTGCTGGCCCCCTGGAAAGGGGTCCTGGCGCCGCTCCTTGGTTTTGCGGTGGTGGTCCTTGGCCTCACCGTCATGGGAGTGCTGCGGCTCCCCTGGCTGCGGCGAGAGGCTCGCTGGCTGCCGCACGGGAGGGGCGGCTTCGCGGGGGGGATTCTGCTCGGGGCGGGGCTGGGCGCGGGGTGGTCGCCGTGCATCGGCCCGGTACTGGGCGCGGTGCTCACATCGGGCCTGGAGCAGGGGACGACGGCGCGGGGGATGGCCCTCATGGTGGCTTACGTGGTGGGGCTCTCCCTGCCGTTCCTGATCGCGGCCCTGCTCCTGGACCGGGCCACCCGACTCCTGCGGGCGCTGGGGCGGCACCAGCGGGCGGTGGCGCTGGTCGGGGGAGGGCTGGTCGTGCTGATGGGGCTCTTGGTGATGGCCGACCGCTTCACGATCTTCAACGACTTCCTCTCCGCCCACCTCCCAGCCTTCTTCCAGGACCCCTTCCACCTGTGAGCTGGGCCCAGCGCCACAGGGGGGCCTCCTGATGCCTCCCCGGCACCCCCCCGAGTTGGACGCCTACCAGGTGCTCGGAGCCCAGCCCACCGACAGCTGGACCGAGTTGCGGCGGCATTACCGGGCCCGAGCCCGGGAGCTCCATCCCGACGTCCAGGCCCAGCGCCACGAGACCACCAGGTTGGAAGAGGAGCGAGCCACCCGGCTCTTCACCAGACTGCAGACCGCCTGGGCACTGGTCGCTACCCCCGAGCGGCGCGTCGCCTACGACCTGGGGCGGCGGCCCGGGCCCCCCAAGCGGACGGCACCCCCCAAGCGGCCGCTGCGGGCCCCCTCCTGGCCGTTCGGCCCGGTGGCCGGGGTGCTGCTCCGGGCCGGCCCAGGGGACCTGCACATAGCGGTCCCCGGAGGGGGTTGGGATCTCAGTCTGGCCAAGTTCGCAGCTCAGGTGGAGCTCGGAGCAGCGCCGGCGCTGCTGATCGGCGACCTTCCGCCGCACCGGGAGGTCCGGGAGGCGCTCCTCGGGCTTCCCTTCATCGAGCGGGGCCGGCTGGCGGCGATGGTGGGTCTCGAGGTGCCCTTCGAGGAGCGGGCGGAGGCCGGGAAGGGCGTGGACGACGAGGGGGCGTGGAAGCTCGACCAGGTGCGGCGGTGCCTGGGCGCCTGGGCCACGACGGGGCTGGGTGCCGCTGGCGAGGTGCCATATCGGCGGGAGCTGCTTCTGATGGGCCGCCTCTCCCTGCGCGGCTTCGAGCTCAACCTCCCCCACCCGGCGGGTCTCACCCAGGTCCAGGAGCCCCGCCCGCGCGACCGGGCTGAGGCTACCTTCCGGCGCGGCTCCCACCTGCTGCAGCTCCTCGTTCCCCCTCCATCTCTGATCCTGGCCGCGGCCTTCAGCGATGACCCAGAGCTTCGACAGGCGCTGGCCGCCGGCTGGTTCGACCCCCACCGGCCCGGGGGCGCATCCTCTTCCCTGCTGCGACTTCTGGCCGGGCGCCGTCCTCGCGCCGACCACCACGAGCCACTCTGGGGGTCCGCCCTGGACTCGCTGGGTCCGGACACCGCCGCCGCGGCGGAGCTGCGGCGCTTCCCCGTGGCCTTGGAGTGGCTGGTCGCCGGCGCGGTCCCCGATCGGCTTCCCTGGGGCGATGCCGGCGCGGCGTGCGGGCGCGACCGACGGCTGGGAGACCACTCGGCTCGCCTCATGGCCCTCGTGATCGCCGCGTTGGAGGACGGGCCAGCACAGCTGGTGTCCCTCAAGGGCAACCTGGTGACCCTGCGTCTCAGCGATACCCGGGACGGGTCGCTGGCGGCGGCCGCGGCCGAGCAAGCCCTGGCGGGGGCGGTGGGCTTCAGGGTGGCTGTCGGGCTTCGATAGCCGCCTAGCGTCACCTCAACTTTGCGGTCCCGTGACGGCCCCCACCGGACTTCCGGAATAGTCTCGGGGCATGTCCCGAGCGCAGCCGGGGGCCTGGTGAGCGCCGCGGAGGTCCGCGCAGGTCCAGGGTGGAGGTTGTCCCAGTTGCTGGGCGGGGACTCGGCCGCCCGCGCTGCCCTGCTCCTGGGGGTGGCCGGGCTGGCCTCCATCCCCCTGGACCGGATGCCCCTGCCTGGCGGCGCGACCGGGGAGCAGATCTACGCCTCGGCACTCGCCACCGGTTGCGGGCTGGTGAGTCTCCTGCTCTTTGAGGAGCAGCTCCTGGGCCGCCCCGGGTCCCGCCAGCTCGGCCTCTGCGGAACGTTCCTCGGGCTCACGGCGATGGCCGTCGCCTGGGCCACGTCATACTCGCCCGGCGTGCGGCTGGGGCCCGGCTTCCTCTCGGCCCGGCTCGCCTGGTATCTGGCCCTGGCGGTGGGCCTGGCGCTCTCCCTTGGTACGCCGGGAGGGCCGTGGGACTGGATCGGACGGCGGCTCCGTCGCAGCACCCCTGCCTATGCCCTGGTGGCCGGGGCCATGGGCATCACGGTGGGCGGGATCGCGGTCCTGACCACCATGTTGCTGAGCGGCGTCGACCGCCTTGGCCCCGCCCTGGACTCCAGCTGGCTCTCCCTGGTAGCTTCGGGAGTCCTTCTGACCGTGGTCGTCGGGCGCTGGTCCACCCTCAGCCCCACCGAGAGGTGGACGCTCGCCGCCGGGATCCTGGCGGCGGACGGCCTCCTGGTGGACCTGGCGGGCGGTGGCGGCGGCTCGCTGGGTGGCAGTCTGGGCTGGCTGGAGACGGCCGCCGGGGTGGGACTCCTCATCGGGGTGCTCTCCTCCCACATGTACTCGGCCGAGCACCGGCTTCTGGTGCTCGAGACCGCGGAGCGAGACCTGCTGCGGCAGATGGCCAACGGGGCGGGGGGCGGCGGGGACCCGGCGGCGGCCGGGCTGCGGGTGTGCCGGGAGCTGGTCCGGCTGCGCGGCATCGCTGCCGCCCACGTGGTGGCGATCGGAGGGGATGACGGGGCTGTCCCCGTAGCTTCTTACCCCCCGCAGCCGGGGGACTACCCAGCCCCGGTGGGCCGGCGGCTTCCGGAGCAGCGCTCGCGCGACCTCAGCGCCCGAGCCGCCGTGGGCCCGTGGATCGAAGGTACTGCCGCTGCCGCCCGCCAGGCTGCGGACCCCAGCCTGCGCGACTACTGGCTCGCCTACACGCGGCTGGGGATCGAGGCCTTCGCCTACGCCCCCATCCGCCACCGGGGGAGGGCGGTGGGTCTACTGGTGGCCGGGGTGGGGGGAGATGACGCAGAGGCAGCCAGCAGCGGGCTCCTGGAGCTGCTCCCGTCCCTCACCGACTTTGCCACGGCGCTGGCCGAGCCCATGGCTCCGCTCCTGGACCGGGGGCCGGACGGCGGACATCTGGGATTCGCGGTGCGCCGAGCGCTCGGGGCAGGGGGCTTCTACCCAGTCTTCCAGCCGATCGTGGACCTGGTCGGAGGGGAGCTGGTGGGCTATGAGGCCCTCACCCGCTTCGCCGAGGAGCTGGCGCCGGACGCGGCCTTCCGGGCGGCTGCCCGGGCCGGGATACAGCGGGAGCTGGAGCTGGCCACTCTGCGCCTGGCGCTGCGGCAGGGGGGGACGCTGTTGCAGCCGGGCCAGTTCCTCTCCGTGAACCTTTCGCCGGAGGTCCTGGTGGCCGCCTGCGCGGACCTTGGCCGCCTGATACGAAAGCGGCGGCACGAGGTGGTCCTGGAGATCACCGAGCACAGCGAGGTGGCGGATTACGACGAGGTCCGGAGCGCCGTGGCCCACCTCGGGCCCCGGGTTCGGCTGGCAGTGGACGACGCCGGGGCGGGCTATTCCAGCCTCCGCCACATTCTGGAACTGCGTCCGACCTTCGTGAAGCTGGACCTCAGCTTGGTCCAGGGTATGGAGGAGGACCCGGCGCGGGAGGCGCTGGTGGCTGGGATGCAGCACTTCGCCGAGCGCAGCGGCTTCCGCCTGATCGCCGAGGGCATCGAGGGCCACCGCGAGCTGGCCCGGCTGCGGTCGCTCGGAGTCGGGCTGGGCCAGGGGTACCTCCTCGGGCGTCCGCTCCCGCTGGCTAGGGCTCGACGCCTCAGGGTGCCGGCCAGTCGGTTCACTTAGGCTTGACAAAAAGATTTGTCCTGAGCTAAGCTTTCTCCGAGGCCGGCCGTGGGGCCGGAGTAGTCGCGAGGTTCCCTCCCTGATGGATTCGGTGCACCCCTCTGTCATGCTCTCCCAGCGCGCCCGCCTGGCCATCGTGGGCGCGGTGATGCTGGGGCTCTTTCTCTCGGCGCTCGACCAGACGGTGGTGGGCACCGCCCTCCCCACCATCGTCACCGACCTCGGGGGCAACAGCGTCTACGTATGGGTAGTGACCGCTTATCTGCTCACCAGCACGGTCACCGTGCCGGTGTACGGAAAGCTCTCGGACATCTTCGGGCGCAAGGTGATGCTGATCATCGGGATCTCGCTCTTCCTGATCGGGTCCGCCTTATCCGGCCTCTCTCAGAACATGGGTGAGCTGATCGCCTTCCGCGGCCTTCAGGGGCTCGGCGCCGGGGCCCTCTTCCCCATCTCCCTGGCGGTGATCGGGGACCTCTTCACCCCCCGGGAGCGGGGTAAGTACCAGGGCTTCTTCGGGGCGGTGTTCGGTGTCGCCTTCTTGGTGGGCCCCTTCCTGGGCGGTTTCATCACCGACAACATCAGCTGGCACTGGGTCTTCTACGTCAACGTCCCGATCGGGATCGTGGCCCTGGCGGTGATCGGGGCCATCCTCCCCAATCACCGCTCCGACGGGCCCAGGCCCAAGATCGACTTCCTGGGTACCGCGGTCTTCGCCGCCGCGGTGGTCCCCCTCCTCGTGGGACTAACGGAGAAGGGACTCACCAACACCGCCGGCCAGGCGGTGGGCTGGATCACCTGGCAGGTGGGTGGGCTGCTCGCCCTCTCCGCCGTGCTCGCGGTGGTCTTCGTCCTCATAGAGGCCCGAGTGCCGGAGCCGATCGTGCCCCTCGACCTGTTCCGGATCCGCACCTACTGGTCCTCCCAGGCGGCCATGTTCCTGCTCTCGTTCGCCTTCTTCATCGGGGTGATCTTCCTGCCCCGCTACTACCAGGCGT
>JAJZGN010000050.1 GCA_021798435.1 bacterium
CATAGCCGCGTGGCGAGCTACCGCGGCCTTGGCGGGGGCGAGGAGGTCGAGATGGAGGAGGCGCTCAAGCGGGTGAGAGAAGGGGAGCGGGACCGGCCTGCCCCGCCCCCGGAGCCATCCTCAGGTCCGCGGCTATCTCCTCCGGCAAGCCACTTCACGGCCGAGCGATCCGAAGGGCCGAGAAGACGGCCCGGGACCACGATCTCGTCCTGTCCGTGGGGGGCGGTTCGGGGCCCGGCCCGCAGCCCCCCGTCCTGGCCCTGCGCCGGGGAGCCATCCCGCTGATCGCCGACCGGGAGCCCACCCGGCTGGCCCGGTGGGCGACGGCCGGGGTCCGGAGGCCCACCTCCCGAGCGCTGCCCCAGCTGATCGGCCTATCCTCCCGGCGCCGACAGGTCAGGCCGGGGCGCGCTCCTGACTCGGCACCGGCTCCAAACCGGCCACCGCGAGGGCGCAGGAAACGGCGGCGACGGGCATCTCTTCGAGATCGTATCCCCCCTCCAGGAAGGCGGCGACCCGGCCGGGGCAGCTCTCGGCGGCCACCTCCGCCACCCGGGCCATGGCCAGCCCATACGAGGACCAGCGCAGTCTGAGACCGGCAAGGGGGTCGCCCTGCAGGGCGTCGAAGCCGAGGCTGACCAGGACGAGCTCGGGGCGGTGGCGGCGGACCGCCGGAAGCACCCGGGATTCCAGCTCCGCGAGCCAGATCGGACCCTCCGTGCCGGCCGGCAGGGGGACGTTGATGGTGGCCCCGAAGCCGTCGCCTCCGCCGCGCTCCGAGGCCGCGCCGGTGCCGGGGTACAGCGGCCACTGGTGCAGGGAGGTGTAGAGCACCTGGGGGTCCTCCCAGAACACCTCCTGGGTTCCGTTCCCGTGGTGGACATCCAGGTCGAGGATCGCCACCCGCTCCACCCCCAGCCGCCTTTGGGCATGCCGCGTCGCCAGGGCCAGGTTGTTGAAGAGGCAGAAGCCCATGGCCCGGTCCGGGGTGGCATGGTGGCCGGGGGGTCGCACCAGCGCCAGGGAGGGGGTGGGAGCGGGAGCGCACGCCAGCTCGGCCGCCACCAGCGCCGCGCCGACGGCATCCAGGGCGATGTCGAAGGAGAAGGGCGTGCAGTAGGTGTCCGGGTCGATCCAGCCGCCCCCTTCGAGGGAGAGGGCCTGGATTCGGTCGACGTGGCGGGGCAGGTGCACCAGCAGCAGGTCATCCGGGTCCGCCCGGCGGGCGGAGCGCCAGCTCCCGGGGGGGATGAGGGGCTCCGCCCGCAGTCCCGCCACGATGGCGCGCAACCGCTCCGGGGACTCGGGATGGCCCGGGCTTTCGTGGTCGAGGAAGATCTCGTCGTAGAGCAGGGCCAGCCCGGCCTCCCCCTCCCCCGCCACCCTACTGGTCGAGGGAGAGCACCATCTGCGGCGCTGCGATGCGGTGGTCCTCCCGGGTGGGCTTGACCGCGGTTCCGACGGCGAAGAACTCGATCACGTGGCTTCCCCAGCCGTGGTTGTTCTCCTTGATCTGGGCGCCCACGATCCCCTCGGCGGCGACCTCCTCGGCCTCCCGCTGCATCCTCTCCATGGCCAGCTCCCGGGCGTCGTAGAGGGCCTGGGTGAAGTTCGGCATCTCCTGGTTCTGCCCGACGCGACGCATCCACTGCCCCAGCCCTTGGTGGGCCACGTGGTAGACGCACGATCCCATCACCAGGGCCAGCGGGGCGTAGCCGGCCTGGAGCAGAGTCCAGAAGTCCTGCCCGGAGAGGTCGGAGGTGAAGGGCTTGCCCTGGGGAGTGCGCATCGTCCCCTGCGCGCTGCGGACGGCGGTGCCCACCGCCATGAACTCGGCCAGCCCCTGGCCCCACTCGTACCGGTTGATGTCCAGGCGGACGCCCACGATCCCGTCGGCGCCGAGGACATCGGCCTCCTCCTCCATCCGGCTCATCGCCAGCTCCCGGGCCTGGTACATCGCCTGGCTCAGCACCTGGAGCTCCTGGTTCTGCCCGTAGTTGGCCATCTGCAGGCCGATGTGGTAGATGGAGCTGCCGACGACCAGCCCCACCGGCTCGAACCCGGCCTCCTTCACCAGCAGGAACTCGGAGATCGAGAGATCGCTGGTGAAGAGCTTGCGGTGGCCCTCGGTGCCACGCATCTCCTTGAGCCGGTTGACGGCGTCCTCAGGGATCAGGGGCTGCTGTTCGCTCAAGGCATCTCCTCCATCAATTCAAGGGGACCACCAGGCGCGGGGCGGGCGCCGCCGCGGAGCGTTCTCCCTCCCCCACCACGGTGCCCAGCGCCACCCACTGCACGATCCGTCCCTGGACCTGCTCCGAGCCGGTCTGATACTCCAGGACGTGGGACTCCAGCTCCACCCCGACCACCCCCTCACCCCCCAGGGCGGAGGCCTCCGCCGCCATCCGGGACCGGCTCTGGTGCTGGGCGAGGTGCAGGGCCCGGGAGAAGCTGGAAACCTCCTGGTTGGACCAGGTCGCCAGCCCGCCCATGAGGCCCCCGAAGAAGGCCATCGCCGTCCAGGCGCTGGCCCCCAGCGCCACCCCCAGGGGCCGCTGCCCGGTGGAGGCCAGCTTGGCCATGTCCTGCCCACTCAGCGTCGAGGTGAAGGGACGGGTGGCGGGGGTCGCGCCATCGCGCCGGACCGCGGTGCCGAGGACTGTGAACTCGGCCATCCCCTGGGCCCACTCCCAGCTGCGGATCACTAGCCGCACCCCCACCACCCCCTCTGCCCCCAGCCCCTCGGCCTCGCGCATCAGCCGGCCCAGGGCCAGGTGGCGGGCCTCGGTGAGCGCCCTGGTGAGGGGAAGGCTCTCCTGGGGCTCCGGGGCGGTCCACCCCATCCCCAGGCCTCCGAAGCGCGAGAACCCGGCCTGGACCCACCCGACCTGGTACATGGAGCTGCCCATCACCAGGGCCAGCGGGCGATAGCCCAGCTGGCGGAGGGCCACCAGCTCGTCGACGGAGAGGTCCGAGGTGAAGGCCGCCCCGGGCTCACCCTGGCGCGCGATTCGCTCCTCGGCCTCCAGGGGGATCCCTCCCGCCTCCACCAGCTGGCGGCTGCGCTCTGCGCGCTGCAGCTCCTCGGGAGAGGGTCCGGACTGCCCACCGCGGAAGAACCGCATCCTCAGCCGAGGAGTCGCTCGAGGGCGATCCGCCCCTCTGAGGTGGACTGGCCCTCGCGCACCAGCGCCCGGCTGAGCTCGGCGAGCCAGGAGTCCACCGCCAGCTCCTCCGTCTTGAGGGCGATCCCCCGAACCACCCGGACCCGGCGAGCCAGCACCGCCCCCTGCTCGCGCGCCACTTCGAAGCGGTCCTCTCCCAGCTGAATGAGGATCCGCCGCACCTGCTTGTGGCGGCGCAGCATCCCCCCCTGGTATTCGACCTTGACCCGCCCGGGCAGCGCCCCCGAGAACTTGTCGGCCAGCACCTCGAGGAAGGTAGAGAGGTCCCGGGAGTCCGCCCGGAGCCCGGCGGCGAGCTGCTCGAAGTCGGGTCGGGAGTCCGGCGGGAAGCTCAGCTCTTCCATCTGCCAGGGCAATATACCGCCCCCTCGGGGCCGACCAGATTCAAGCGAATTTGTCAAGCCCCTTCCCAAAGAGCCCTCCAGTCCCTAATCTTGCGGGCAACAGGGAATGGGGAGGGGCCGGTGTCCTAGGGACTCCTCCCCGGTGAGCGACTTGTAGGGAGGTGCCCAAAGATGGCGACGGCGGCGAAACCGGACTACGACGCGTCGGATCGCAAGCTCGCCCGGACCATGTCGGTCTGGCAGCTCTTCTTCCTCTCCATGGGAGGGATCATCGGCTCCGGGTGGCTGTTCGCGGCCATCGCCTCGGCCTCGGTGGCCGGGCCGGGCGCGATCGTCTCCTGGATCGTGGGTGGCGTGCTGGTCCTCTTCGTGGCCCTCAACTACGCTGAGGTCGCGGGGATGCTCCCCCGGAGCGGAGCGATCGTGCGCTACCCCCACCTGACCCACGGCGGCTACACCGGCTTCATCCTGGGCTGGACGTATTTGCTCTCCGCGGTCTCGGTGCCGGCCATCGAGGCGGAGGCGGTGGTGACCTATGCCAGCTCCTACATCCACGGGATCGTCAACAGCAGCTCCGAGCTGACCTGGCCGTCCGGGATCCTCTTTGGGGTCGGACTGATGATCCTCTTCTTCATCATCAACTACGCCGGGATTCGTTTCCTCAGCCAGTTCAACGCCTTCGTCACCGGCTGGAAGTTCGTGATCCCCGGCCTGACCGTCATCCTGCTGCTGGTCCTGGACCTGCACACCAAGAACTTCGGCAACTACGGCGGCTTCTTCCCGCTCGGCACCCAGCCGGTTCTGGGCGCGGTGGCCAGCACCGGGATCGTCTTCTCTTACCTCGGCTTCCGGCAGGCGCTGGACTTCGGCGGTGAGGCCAAGAACCCCCAGCGGGACGTGCCCACCGCCACGATCCTCTCGGTTCTCGCCGGGATGGTCGTCTACGTGCTGCTCCAGGTCGCCTTCACCGGCGGCATCAACTGGGGCTTCTTCCACGTCCATGTCGGCGACTGGGCAGGGCTGAAGGCTGCCGGCAGCTATGCCGCCGATGCCCCCTTCTACGTCCTTCTCAAGGGATCGGGGACCGCTCTCCTGGGCGGCTTCGCCACGATCCTCCTGATCGACGCCTTCGTCTCCCCGACCGGAACCGGCTACATCTACCTCGGCACCTCGGCCCGGACGGTGTACGGCCTGTCGGTCGTGGGCTACTTGCCCAAGCAGTTCCAGAACGTCCTGGCCTCCACCAAGATCCCTCTCATGGCCCTTCTGGCCTCCACGGTGGTGGGCTGCCTCTTCTTCCTGCCGCTCCCCAGCTGGTACACCCTGGTGGGGATCATCACCTCGGCCACGGTGCTGACCTACATCATGGGCGGCATCGGGCTGCCCATCCTGCGTCGCACCGCGGGGTCGCTGACCCGGCCCTTCCGCCTCTGGGGGGCGGAGATCCTGGCCCCGGTCGGCTTCATCGGCGCGGTCCTGATAGTCTACTGGGCCGACTTCGAGACCCTGGCCATCGTCTTCGCCGCGGTCTTCGTGGCCCTGCCCCTGTTCACCTGGTTCTACGCCCCCATGAAGGGCTGGATCAGCGCTGGGTCCGGGTTGATCCTGGGGCTGGTGTTCCTCGTGCTCTGGATCATCGTCCAGCGCTGGGGCGGCTACGCCCTCACAGCCATCCCCGCAGCTATTCCCCACCCCGCCTTCGGGGTCTTCTACTTCACCACCATCGTGCTGATCGTGGGCTTCACCGCCATCCTCTGGTACCTCTGCAACGAGGAGGGACGCAAGGCGGTGAGCTCCAGCTGGTGGCTCATCTTCTTCCTTCTGGCGATGTTCGGGATCTCCTACTACGGCTCCTACGGGGTGACGTTCCTGGGCTTCGTGGGCGCTCCCAAGACCATCGGGATCCCCTTCCCCACGGACATCCTGGTGGTGATCATGGTCAGCCTGCTCGCCTACGGCTGGGCGGTCCACAGCGGGTACGAGACCGAGGAGATCGCCGCCATCGTGCTCAGCGGAACCGGGATTGTGGGCGAGGGCCCAATCGCCCAGACGGGTGGGTACATGCCCCCCCAGGTGGGACCGGCCGCCAGCCCCACGCCCGACCCGGGGAGCTGACCGACTTCGGAGCGACGGCCGCCACCTAGGAGGCGGCTAAGGGCCCGCCCGGGTCTCCCGGGCGGGCCCTTTCATCTCCCTCGGACCCTTCGGCTCGGTGCCCCGGGCTATATTCGAGGGATGGGATCGGTATCCGGGTCAGACTCGACGCCCCACGGCTGGCGCCGCC
The DNA here is from genome assembly GCA_021798435.1 of bacterium. Classification (GTDB taxonomy): domain Bacteria; phylum Chloroflexota; class Dormibacteria; order Aeolococcales; family Bog-877; genus JAJYXT01. Next base: position 5,814 of record JAJZGN010000050.1, read on the forward strand.
TCCTGGTGGAGCCGAGGCGGCCCGAGTCGGTGGCCCGGAACCCCAACAGCCACTGGCTGGTCGTGGGCACCGTCTGCGTGGGGGCGTTCATGGGCCAGCTCGACGCCAGCATCGTGGTGCTGGCTCTACCCCGCCTCAAGACCGACTTCAACGCCTCGCTGGGGTCGGTGGAGTGGGTCTCCCTGGCCTACCTCTTGGTCCTGGTGGCCATGGTGACGGCGGTCGGGCGCTTCGCCGACATGGTGGGGCGCAAGCTCCTCTACATCTACGGCTTCGCCATCTTCATCATCGGGACCGCCCTCTGCGGGCTGGCCCCCAGCCTCACCTTCCTTGACATCTTCCGGGTCCTCCAGGGCTTCGGGGCAGCCATGCTCCAGGCCAACAGCGTCGCCCTCATCGTGCAGGCGATGCCGCCGGAGAAGCTGGGCAAGGGGATCGGGGTTCAGGGTGCCGCCCAGGCTCTGGGACTCTCCCTCGGGCCAGCGGTGGGGGGCCTGCTCCTGGTCCTGGGCGGGTGGCGGCTGATCTTCTTCGTCAACGTGCCGGCGGGGCTGCTGGGCATGGGGCTGGGGTGGTTCCTCCTCCCTCGAAGCCGTCACCTCGCCGAACGCGAGCCGATGGACTGGTGGGGGATCGGCAGCTTCGTGACCGCCATCACCGCCCTCCTGCTGGCGCTCTCCTTCGGGAACGAGACGGGCTGGCTCTCGCCCGAGATCCTCGGCTTCGTGGCCGCCACCGCGATCTTCGGGACGGTGTTCATCCGCCGGGAGCTTCGCTGCCGGGCCCCGATGATGCAGCTCTCGATGTTCAAGGTGGTCCCCTTCTCGGCCGGGATCTCCTCCGGCCTTCTCTCCTACCTCGCGCTCTTCGGCGCCCTCTTCGTGCTCCCCTTCTACCTCAAGGATGCCGGGCACCTGAACCCCGCCTCCGCCGGGCTGGAGCTGGTGGTGCTGCCGGTGCTCCTGGGGATCACCGCCCCCATCGCCGGGGCGCTGGCGGACCGAATCGGGGCCCAGCCCCTCACCGTGGGGGGGATGGCGGTGCTGGCGCTGGCCATGGTGGGCCTGGGGGTCCATCCGGAGACCGGGGGCCTGCTTCTGGTGGAGCTGGCGGTGGCCGGGATCGGGCTGGGGATGTTCACCCCGCCCAATAACGCGGCCATCATGGGCTCGGCTCCGCGCGAGCACTCGGGGATGGCCAGCGGGATCCTGAACATGACAAGGGGCACCGGGACTTCCATGGGGGTGGCCCTCACGGGGCTGGTCTACGGGCTCTTCGTGGGAGCTGGCGCGGGCCACAACGCCTCGGTTCACGCGGTGACGCAGGGCCTGGTCGCCTCCGCCTTCTTCCTCGCCGCCGTCGCCGTGGTGGCCGGGGTCCTGGCCGCGTTCCGGGGCCGCACCGGGCTCAACCTCGACCCCACCCTGACCGCCGAGGGCTGACTCGAGCGCTGCTCGGCCGCGCTCTGGCAGGATGGGCCGATGCTGAGCACCAGGACCCGTCCCTCCGGCTCGCCCCGTCCCCGGGGCTGGATCACGGCGGCCACGGCGACGGCCGCCCTGGCCCTCCTCATGGCGGCCCGTCCCCAGCTCCTCGCCCTGGCTCCCAAGGGCGAGGCCCTGGCCATCCAACTGGGGATCTTCGTCCTGGCGGTGATCCTGGGGGGGGTGGCCATCCGGGCCTTCACCTCCCGGGTCTTCGCCCACCTCCGCGGGAGCTCCCTGTACGCCTGGAGGCCGGTCGTGACCTGGTGCCTCTACCTCCTCCTGATCCTGGGGGTGCTCTCGGCGCTGCAGATCGACCTCACGGGCCTTCTGGCCGCCGGCGCGGTGGTCGGGGTGGTGGTGGGAGTGGCGGCCCAGACCTCTCTCGGCAGCGTGTTCGCCGGGATAGTCCTGCTCATGGCCCGCCCCTTCGTGGTGGGCAACTTCGTCCACATCCGCACCTACCTCTTCGGGGGGATCGAGTACCAGGGGGTGGTGACCCACGTGGGGGTGGTGTACACCACGGTGGACCTGGGTGGCCGGCTGGTGCGGATTCCCAACAGCGGGGTCCTGATGGCGGCGCTCACGGTCACCAACCTCCCCCTCCAGTTGGACATCGAGGTCCAGCTACCCGCCACGGCCCGGCTCGCAGAGCTGTCCCTGGCGATCTCCAAGGCCCTCAAGCTGAGCTCCCGGGAGTCGGTGCTGCTGCGCCCGGTCCAGCTCCAAGTCTCCGACCGCTCCCAGCTCCTCTGCCACCTGCAGGTGCGCTGCCGGCGCCCGGTGGAGGTGGCTGACGTGATGGGGGTGATCTCCGCCTCCAGCCCGGTTCCGGGAGCAGCCGACACCCAGCCGGGGGTGAATTGACCGAGGAGGACCGCCACGCCTGGGAGCGGCCGACCCTGGACGAGGTGTCCGCCGGGGTCTGGCGCGTCCCGCTGCCCCTGCCGGGGGACGCCCTGCGGGCGGTCAACGCCTACCTGGTCCGGGACGCGGGGGGCTTTCTCCTGGTGGACTGCGGATGGAACCGTCGTGAGAGCTGGGAGCGGCTGGAGGAGGCGCTGCGCCGGCTGGGGTCGGGCCTCCACCGGGTCCGGTGGGTCTTCGCCACCCATGTCCACGACGATCACTACGGCCTGGCGGGCCGGGTGCGCCAGCGCTCCGGGGCCCCGGTGCTGCTGGGGAGAAGGGAGCGCGACTCGCTGGTCGCCTTTCGCGACCATCCCGGCGAGGCCCGGCTCCGGACCGCGGCCCGGTTGGGGCAGCTGGCGGCCCAGGACGTGGCCCGCGAGCTGGAGGCGGCCGGCTCCCCGGAGCGCCGCCCCCCCGCGGACCCCGACCTGTACCTCGCGGGCGGCGAGGCGCTCCGGCTCGGCGAGCGGGAGCTGGAGGTGGTGGCGACCCCGGGGCACACGCGGGGCCACCTCTGCCTCCACGACCGCGCCGCCCAGCTGCTCTTCGCCGGGGACCACGTCCTCCCCCAGATCACTCCCTCGATCGGGGTGGAGCTCCACCTGCCGGGCTCGCCCCTGGCGGATTTCCTGGACTCCCTGGAGAAGGTGTCCGAGCTCTCCTGCCGGCTGGTGCTGCCCGCCCACGGACCGGTGTTCTCCGACCTCAGGGGGAGAGTTGCGGAGCTGCTGGAGCACCACCGGCTCCGGCTCGAGGAGTGCTACCAGCAGGTCGAAGCCGGCGCCGCCAGCGCCCGGGAGGTGGCCGATCGGCTGCCCTGGACCCGGCGGCGCCGCCGGTTCAAGGACCTCGACCCCTTCAACCAGATGCTGGCGGTGTTCGAGTCCGAGCTTCACCTCCAGCTGCTGGCCGAAAGAGGCCGGCTTCGCCCCGATCTGGCAAACTCGTCGATAAGGTACGCCCTTCTCTAGGGCGCGGCTTCAGGGGGTCTTGGGATGGCGACGGCAGCGCAGCGGGTCTTCAGCTCGGTCAACCCGGCGACCGAGGAGGTGGTGGCCGAGTTCCCGGAGATGCCGCCCGGGGAGATCGAGGCCAGACTCAGCCAGGCCCACGCGGCCTTCGAGCGGATCTCCTCGGAGGCGCTGTCTTGGAGGTCGGAGCGGATGCTGGAGCTGGCCCAGCTGCTGCGGCGGGAACGGGAGGGACTCTCCCGGCTCATGACCGGGGAGATGGGCAAGCCGATCGCCGAGGCTGAGGCCGAGGTGGACAAGTGCGCCACCTCCTGTGAGTACTTCGCCCACGAGGCCGGACGGTTCCTGGCCGACCAGGAGACCCCCTCTGACTCCCCCCGCAGCCTGGTGGCCTTCCGGCCGCTCGGGGTGGTGCTGGCGATCATGCCCTGGAACTACCCCCTCTGGCAGGTGATCCGCTTCCTGGCCCCGGCACTCATGGCCGGCAACACCGGCCTCCTGAAGCATGCCCCCAACACCTTCGGCTGCGCCCTCGCACTGGAGGAGCTGGTGGCAGGGGCGGGGTTCCCGGACGGATCGCTGGCCGCGCTGGTCTGCGGCACCGAGCCGGTCCCGGACCTGATCGCCGACCGGAGGGTTAGGGCCGTGACCCTCACCGGGAGTGACGTGGCGGGGAGCCGGGTGGCCGAGGTCGCCGGGCGCGAGCTCAAGAAGGCGGTCCTGGAGCTGGGAGGGTCCGACTTCTTCCTGGTGTTGGAGGACGCCGACTTGGACCTGGCCGCCGAGGTGGGGGTGCGGGCGAGGTTCCAGAACGCCGGCCAGAGCTGCATCGCCGCCAAGCGGTTCCTGCTCCAGGAGTCCATCGCCGAGGCGTTCCTGGAGCGCTTCCTGGCCCGCTGCCGCGAGCTCAAGGTCGGGTCACCGCTGGAGCGCTCGACCCGAGTCGGCCCCCTGGCCCGGGCCGACCTCAGAGCCCGGCTCAGCGATCAGGTGGACAGCTCTCGAGAGCGTGGGGCAGTCGTCCTGCTGGGAGGAGAGGCCGACTCCGGCTCGGGTTACTTCTACCCCCCGACCGTCCTTTCCGGGGTGACCCCGGAGATGGTCGCCTTCCAGGAGGAGACCTTCGGCCCGGTGGCCGCCGTGAGCACCTTCAGGGACCTCGAGGAGGGCATCCGGCTGGCCAACCACCCGCGCTACGGCCTGGGTGGGAACCTCTGGACTCAGGATCCGGAGCGAGGCGTGGAGCTGGCTCGTCACTTCGACACCGGCGGGGTCTTCGTGAACGGAATGACCCACTCGGACGCCCGCATCCCCTTCGGAGGGGTCCGCCGCAGCGGCTTCGGGAGGGAGCTGGCAAGCTTCGGAATACGGGAGTTCACCAACATCCAGACCGTCTGGCGGCCCTAGTCGTGCATGTGACAGATGATCTGGCGGATACGACGGCCGAGCCGATCGGCGTGAGAGGTAGTGCTGGTTGATAGTGAACCGTTCCTAGGCAACGGACAGGACGCGACCTGCGTCTGTCCGTGTGCTGGGACCACCGGTCGAGGCGGTGGGCTCCGGGGCGGTCCCGGTTCCTGCTTCACGGCCACCTGCCGGTCGA
>JAJZGN010000051.1 GCA_021798435.1 bacterium
TCCGATCTTACACCATGAGGCTCGCCACCACGAAGGCCAGCGGCCCCAGGACTGAGAGCGCGGGCATCCGGTACGGCCGCGGCTCGTCGGGGTGGCGCTGGCGGAAGATGGCGCACGCCAAGGGCCCGGGCGCGTACGAGAGGACCAGCGCAGAGGCCACCAGCGGGAAGAGGCTGGAGAAGGCCGGCAGCAGAATGAGATAGATCGCCACCACCACCAGCACCAGGATCAGGGAGACCATGGGAATCCCCTGCATGGTGAGGCGGGAGAAGATGGGCGGCAGGTAGTTGTCGTAGCGGGCCATGGTCTGGCCCACTCGCGCCGCTCCTCCGGAGTAGATGTAGCCGTCCTTGAAGGAGGCGATCAGGGTGGTGACGACTGCGATCAGCCCGATCGTAGCGAGCCCGGCGCCGTTGGAGACCGTGACAAAGGGGAACTGCAGGGCGGAGAGCGAGGCCCAAGCACCGGACGCCAACTTCATGGCGTGCCAGTTGATCGCCCCCACGTAGAAGAAGCTTTCGAGGCAGAACAGGACCAGGACGATCACCATGGTGAGCAGGACCGCCCGAGGGATGGTCCGGCCCGGGTCCTTGACCTCCTCGGCGTAGTCGATCGGTTGGCGGAAGCCCCCGTATCCGTAGACGGTGGCGGAGACGGCCAGGAGCAGCCCGCTGGCGCCGGCCGGGAAGAGCCCGTGGAAGCTGGTGAAGTTGCTGCCGTGGAAATGGGTGAGGAGGCCCACCATCACCACCACCAGCCCCAGGATGGTGAAGATGGTGAGGGCGTTGTTGATCTCCCCCATGTAGCGGATGCGGAGGCTATTGATCACCAGCATCGCGATCAGGGTGAGGAAGGCGATGAAGATCCCCAGCCAGGTGAGGGTCCCGTTGGCGAAGAAGGAAGGGAACCAATAGCTGAGGTACTCGACGAAGGCCACGATGATGGACGGCACGGCGAGGGAATAGCCGATGAACGCCCCCCAGGCGTTCAGCACCCCGACCAGCGGCCCGCTGGCCCGGGCGGGGTAGTAGGCCACCCCCCCAGCCCGCGGCCACATCGTGCCCAGCTCGATGTAGGACATCGCCAGCACCATGATCATGGCGAAGGCGATGATCCAAGAGAAGATCCCAGCCGGCCCGGCCAGCCCCAGCACCGAGACCGGGGTGAACCCCACCGCCGGTCCGAGGATCGCCCCGGTGGCCAGAAAGACCACCGACCAAAGGCCCAGGTCCTTCTTGTATGAACGGGACGCCCGCTCGGTGGCGGCGGCCCCTGTCAAGGTCTGGTCAGACACCTCTCCTCCCCCTACCAACACGGTCGTGACCCGCACCATCCGGGCGCACGCAAGGCTCCGGTCGGGCGAGGTTAGCAGCGGCCAAGGACCAATGTCAAGCGGAGCTGCCAGTTCATCCCCGAAGTGCGGCGGCCCGGGGGTCGCGGCAGCATGCGAATGTAAGGCTGGTGCAGGACTTGGCCTTTGCAAGACCAAATGCCCGACCGGGCCGCGGGGCGCCACCTCTCATCTCGGAGGCCCGGCGGCCCACCCGGGCTGGACTACCGTTGGTACCATCTCCGCCACCATGCCCAAGCGTGCGCCGGCTGAGGACGCGGCATCCGGCCTCGGAGGATTGGGGACCTCACTCCCGGGGCAGGTCGACAGCTTCGCCCGCCTGGCGGCCCGGTTCGCGGGCCGGGAGGACACCGAGCTGCCCGCCCCCGGCGGCCGACGGGGGCGGTTCGGAGCCGACGCCCTCAAGGTGCGCGGCCGGATCTTCGCCCTCAGGAGCCGTGGACAGCTGGTGGTCAAGCTGCCGGAGGCGAGAGCCCGCGAGCTGATCTCCCAGGGGGTCGGGCTCCCGTTCACCGCTGGCCGGGGCGTCCCGATGCGGGCCTGGGTGGCAGTCCCCGGTCAGGACCCCGGCCTGGGTGAGAGGCTGGCCGAGGAGGCTTTCACTTACGTCCGCTCCCTCGGTCCGGGCTGACCCCGAGGTGCCTCGCTTCGCCGACTACGAGCAGGAGATCTACCTCCGGGGCAGCCGGGGGGAGGTCCCAGCGCTGCCCATGACCGCCACGGAGATGGAGGCGAGGGCCCGTGAGCTGATGGCGCCCCGGGCCTTCGGCTACGTGGCAGGGGCCGCGGGGCTCGAGCAGACCGCGGCCGCCAACCTCGAGGCCTTCCGGAGGTGGAGCCTCTGGCCCCGGCAGCTCCTGGGGACAGCAGCGCGGGACCTCTCCGTGGAGCTGCTGGGGACCAAGCTGCCCAGCCCCCTGCTGCTGGCTCCGATCGGCGCCTTGGGCGCCGTCGCGGAGGCGGCTGAAATCAAGGTTGCCCGGGCCGCGGCAAGCCTCGGGGTCCCGGTCGTCCTTTCCACGGTCTCCAGCACCAACCTGGAGCGGGTAGCGACCGAGCTTCACGCGACCGCGGGCGGAGTCGGGTGGTTCCAGCTCTACTGGCCAGACGACCGGGAGCTGGCGCTGAGCCTGGTGAGCCGGGCCGAGACGGCTGGATACTCGGCCCTCGTGGTCACCGTCGACACCTGGACCCTGGCCTGGCGCCCCCGCGACCTGGCTAACGGCTACCTTCCGTTCCTCACCGGGGAGGGGCTGGCCAACTACCTCTCCGACCCCGTGTTCCGCTCCCGGCTGGAGGCCGAGCCGGAGGTCGACCCGGCGGCGGCGATCGCTCTCTGGACCCGGGTCTTCAACCATCCCGGGCTGCGCTGGGAGGACCTCTCGTGGCTGCGGGGCCAGACCGGCCTGCCCATCGTGGTTAAGGGGATCTGCCACCCCGACGATGCCCACCAGGCGGCCGAGGCCGGGGCCGCCGCCGTGGTGGTCTCCAATCACGGCGGCCGCCAGGTGGATGGCGCGGCCGCCGCCCTGGACTGCCTCGGGGACATCGCCAGCTCGTCCCCACCCCTCCCCCTGCTCTTCGACTCGGGAATCCGGTCCGGAGCCGACTGCGCCAAGGCCTTGGCCCTGGGCGCGCGCGCGGTCCTGATCGGCCGCCCCTACGTTTACGGGTTGGCGGTGGGCGGCGAGGAAGGCGTCCGGCACGTCCTCCGCTGCCTGCTGGCGGAGCTGGACCTCACCGTGGGGCTGACCGGTCACGCCCGGGTGTCCGACCTCTCCCCCGCCTCCCTCCGCCGCGCCGACTGAGCCGGTGCTTCAGGCGGGCCGGGGGCTCTCCCCGTACCGGTAGGAGGCGTCCGGGTAGCGGTCCCCGGCGGCGGCTCCCGCGGGGAAGAGGCCGGAGAGGGCATGCATCTGCTCCTCAGTGAGGGCGAGCGCCACCGCCGCCGAGTTCTCCTCCAGCGTGGAGACCCGCTTGGTCCCGGGGATGGGGATGACGTCCTCGCCCTGGTGGAGCAACCAGGCTATCGCCAGCTGGGCGGGGGTCGCCCCCAGCTCTGTCGCCAGCCTCTCGACTCGCGCCACCAGCTCCAGATTGCGCTGGAAGTTCTCCCCCTGAAAGCGGGGGTGCTGGCGGCGGAAGTCGTCGGCGCCGAAGTCCTGGGGGCTGCGCAGCCGGCCTGAGAGGAAGCCCCGGCCGAGTGGGCTGTAGGGGACGATCCCGACTCCCAGGGAGCGGGCCACCAGGAGCACCTCCTGTTCGAGATCGCGGGTCCAGAGCGACCACTCGCTCTGCAGGGCGGCGATGGGGTGGACGGAAAAGGCCCGGGCCAGAGACTCCGCGCTGGCCTCGGAGAGGCCGAGCTGGCGCACCTTGCCCTCCCGCACCAGCTCGGCCATCGCCCCCACCGTCTCCTCGATCGGGACCTCGGGGTCGACCCGGTGCTGGTAGTAGAGGTCGATGTGGTCGGTCGCCAGCCGGGCGAGAGAGCTCTCGCAGCTGCTGCGCACGTACTCCGGGCGGCCGCAGATAGAGCTGCCCACTGGGCCGTCGTGGCGGATACCGAATTTGGTGGCCAGGAATACCCCCTCCCGGCGGCCTCGCAGCGCCCGGGCCAGGAGCCGCTCGTTGGCCCCCTCGCCGTAGGCGTCGGCGGTGTCCAGGAAGTACACCCCCAGCTCCAGGGCGCGGTCCAGGGTGCGAAGGGACTCGGCCTCATCTGCCGGCCCATATGACTGGGACATGCCCATGCAGCCCAGGCCGAGAGCGGAGACCTCGGCCCCTCCCCGGCCCAGGCGGCGGGTCGGGACGGTGGCCTGGCTCACCTGGCCAATGTAGCAGTGCAGACGCTCAGCCGCCGAGCAGCTCCCTCCGGGCCCGGGCCATCTCCTCCCGCGCCGGCCCGTCGGGAGGGGGCAGGCGCATGTCCAGCTGGGAGATCGCCTCCACCACCAGCCCGCCGACCAGCGCCCGGAGCTGGTACTTGTGGTCGGCGGGGACCACATGCCAGGGAGCCCAGCTGGTGGAGGTGGCGGTGATCGCCTCCTCGTAGCAGCGCTGGTAGGAGTCCCAGAGGCGCCGCTCGGCGAGGTCCCCGGGGGAGAACTTCCACCACTTCCTGGGGTCGTCCAGCCGCTCCAGCAGGCGCCGGCGCTGCTCCTCCTGGGACACGTGCAGGAACACCTTCACCACCCTGGTGCCCTGGCGATGCAGGTGGCGCTCGAAGGCGTTGATGTCCTGGAAGCGGCGCCGCCAGAACCGCTCCGGCGGTGGGGCGACCTCCGTGGAGACCGGCGCCAGCAGCTCCGGGTGCACCCGCACCACCAGCACCTCCTCGTAGTAGGAGCGGTTGAAGATCACGATCTCTCCGCGAGCCGGGAGGCGCTGCTGGTAGCGCCAGAGGAAGTCGTGGGCCAGCTCCTCCCGGGAGGGCTGCTTGAAGGCGTAGACCCTGCAGCCCTGGGGATTCAGCCCGGACATAACGTGCTTGATGGTGCCGTCCTTGCCGGCGGCATCCTGGGCCTGGAGCACCACCAGGACTGAGCTGGCGGCGCCGGCGTACAGGAGCTCCTGGGCGCGCTCCAGCTCCTGCACGAACTCGGCCAGGTCCTGCTCGACCAGGTGCCGCGCGCCTCCCCCGCCCGGCCACCCGGTCGTGATCTGGTCGGTGGGCCTCGAAGCCAGGCCGGCCGCCTGGCCCGGGCTCACGCGCAGCTCGCGGATAAGCTCCCGAGGCAGCCTCACGGCCCGCTCACCGGACCTGCCCCACGGGCGGGCTCCCTGAGGTGCGAGTGGCAGCCCATCTGGCGATTGTCGCAGCGCCGGCGCCGGGCTGCCGGGCGCGGTATCGTTGCCCGGTGCCGGAAGCTCTGATCCTGGGCGGCACCGGGGCCGTCGGGACGGCCGTGGCCCGCCGGCTTCTCACCGAGGGATGGCGGGTGACCGTCACCGGGAGGGATGAGGCCCATCTGGACGGCGCGCTTCTGGGCCAGGGGGTGCGCTTCCGGGCCGTGGAGCGCAACGACCGGGAGGGGATCGCCGCCGCCCTCGGCCCGGGGGTGGACCTGCTGCTGGACTGCGTCTGCTTCACCGCCGCCGACGCCGACATCCTTCTGCCCCTCCTGCCCCTCGTGGCCAGCCCGGTGATGATCTCCAGCAAGGCCGTTTACGTGGACGCCCGGGGATGTCACTCCAACTCTGACCAACCGGCGCGTTTCGGAGGCCCAATCCGGGAGGATCAACCCACCCTGGCGCCCGACGAACGCTGGGCCCAGGACACCAGAGAGGGGTATGGGCGCCACAAGGTGGCGGCGGAGCGGATCCTACTCGAGAGCGGCGCCCCGGTCTCGGTGTTGCGCCCCTCCAAGGTCCACGGCCGGGGGGCTCGCCCACCCCGGGAGTGGGTCTTCGTGAAACGCGCCCTGGATCGGCGGCCCTGTGTGCTCCTGGCCCGAAGGGGCCGCGGCGTCGACCACCCAACTTCGGCCACCAACCTCGCCGCCCTTGTCCAGCTGGTGGCCGAAAAGCCCGGGCGTCGGGTTCTGAACGCCGCTGACCCGGACGCCCCCCCGGCGCTGGAGATCTCCCGGGTGGTGGCGGCCCACCTGGGACACCGCTGGGAGGAGGTGCTGCTGCCGGACGACTCTGCCTCGAGGCTGGGGGATCATCCCTGGAACCGCCCGTTCCCGATCGTCCTGGAGATGGCGGCCGCCGAACTCCTCGGGTACCGGCCGGCGGGCGGCTACGCCACGACGGTGGCCGAGGAGCTGGACTGGCTCACCGAAGTCTCCCGGTCACGCGCTCACCCGCCCGGGCTGGAAGGCAGCTACTTCTCCCCCTACTTCGACTACGAGGCGGAGGATCGGTTCCTGGGACCCCTCGCCAGCTGAGCTCGGCCCGGGTGGCGGTCAGCGGACCAGGGCGGCCACCAGGGCGGTGCAGAGGAAGAAGGCGAAGAGGTAGACGATGGAGTACCGGAAGAGCTGGCGGGCCCAGCGCATCGACCGGCCCTCCCGCAGCACCCGCCAGGCGAGGTAGAGGAAAACCCCGCCGAGCCCGCCCGCCGCCGCCAGCTCCACCGGACCCAGCCACACCGCCAGGGCGAGGCTGGCCAGGACCATCACCAGGGCGTAGGTGAGAATGGCCTCGCGGGTGCGGCTCACCCCCAGCTCCACCGGCCTCATCGGCACCCCCGCGGCCTCGTAGTCGCGGCGCACTATCAGGGAGAGCGCCCAGAAGTGCGGCGGGGTCCAGAGGAAGATGAGAAGGAAGAGGGCCAGGCCGACCGGCCCCACCCCATGGGTCACCACCGCCCATCCCACCAGCGGCGGCACGGCCCCGGCGGCGCCCCCGATCACGATGTTCTCCTTGGTGGTGCGCTTCAGCCAGAGGGTGTAGACGAACACGTAGTAGGCTCCGCCGGCGACCGAGAGCGCGGCGGCCACGGGGTTGGCCAGCCAGAGGAAGGTGGCGAAGCCGAGGACGCTGAGCACCAGGCCGAAGGCGATGGCCCGGTGGGGCGATATCCTCCCCGCCGGGACGGGTCGGTTGCGGGTCCGCCCCATGACCGCGTCGATGTCCCGGTCGTACCAGCAGTTGACCGCGGACGCCCCGCCGGCGGAAAGCGCTCCGCCGAGGAGCGCCACCATGCTCGGCCCCCATCCCGGAAAGCCCCGGGCGGCCGTCACCATGGCCAGGAACTCAGTTACCAGGAGCAGGCTCATCACCCCTGGCTTGGTGAGGCTGAGGTAGTCCTGGAGCACCTGGCGCAGCGGCCGGGAGGCCAGCCCCGGGGCGCCCAGCAGATCCCCCTCCGCTGCGGCCCTGGCTAGCGCGGAGTCCGCGATGACACCTTCCTCCCTGACAGCACCGATACCACGAGAGACCTGCGGGAACGATCATATCGCCGCCGCGCCGCCCCCTCATCTCCGGTCAACCTGGGGAACCGACCGGGCCGGGGCCGAAAACTCAGGGGCCCAGGATCTTGGCCAGATCCTGGGCCAGCGCCTCTGGCTGAAGCTGGCCCACCTGGATGGCGGCGATGCGGCCGGCGCTCGTGACAAAGACGGCCACGGGCAAGCCGGGCACCCCGTAGCGGAGGGCGATCTGGCCCGAGGAATCCAGGAGGCTGGGCACCTGGATCGCCTGCTGGCGCAGGAAGCCAAGGACCGTGGACCGGGACTCCTCGTAGTCCACCAGCAGCAGGCGCAGGCCCCGGCCGCGGTAGCGCCGGGCCTGGCTGGTCACCAGCCGCATGTCGGCCCGGCAGTTGGTGCACCAGGTGGCCCAGAAGTCGATCAGGACCGGGTGACCGAGCCCGGCCGAGAGGGAGCCGCTCCCGCCCGCAGTGGATAGGAGAACGAAGCCAGGGGCGGTCCGACCGACCGCCGCCACCCCCCCGGTAGCCGCCAGGGAGGTGTACACCCCCCCCTGCTGGAGAAGGGGGGTGAGGCTGTCGAGCAGGGACTGGGGCGTCCAGCTGCCGCCGGAGTGGAGCTGCTGCAGGCCCTGGCTGTCCAAATAGGTGGAGATGGTGTGGGGCAGGCTGGCCGCACCGAGCTGGGGCCAGGACTGGTACTCGGTGACCACGTACCCCTCCGGGTTGATGACGTCCACCACCGAGGCGTGGACCAGGTCGTAGGGCTCGGGCAGCCCGGTGAACTGGTCCACCAGCGCCGGTCCGTCCCAGGGCAGGGCCTCCACCGGCGGCACCTTCAACGCCGCCCAGAACCTGTTGATGGTGGACTCGCCGCCGGTCAGGAGGGGCCAGCTGAGTCCAAAGCGCTGCTGGTAACGGCGCAGGATCGGCGGCGTGTCGTGCGCCGGGTCCTGGGTCACCTCCACGATCTGCACCCTTCCCCGAAGCTGCTCCCGGTCCACCGCCCCTTGGAGCTGGAGCAGGGCCGCGGCCACCAGAGGGCAGGTCTCCTGGCACTCGGTCAGGAAGTTGGCCAGGATCACCACCTTTCCGCGATAGGCCCGCAGGCTGACCGGATGCCCGAACTGGTCGGTGAGGGTGACCTGGGGCACGGACATCACCGTGCCGGCGGCGACCTGGAGCCCGAAGTTGACGTCCTGGTTGCCTGCGTAGGCGCCCTGAAGGGTGGGCCGGCCCGCCCGCGGGAGGTGGAACGAGAAGAGCAGCGGCGCCAGCTGGCCGGCTGTCACCTGGAGATGGAGTGGACTCGTGGCCACCACCTGGCGCCCCCCCAGGCTGCCGGTGAGCCGGGCGGTGCCGTAAGTGCCGGCGGGGATCGCCACGACCGCGGCCGCGGCCGTTCCGGGAGCCACCGCCGCCCTCGTCAGCGAGAAGGAGCTGTCCAGATGTAGCGACACGTCCCCGGCGGCCCCAAGCGCGCCCTGAAGTGCGAGGGAGGAGAGTTTCCCCGGGAGGTCGAACGCGCCCGGTGCGGGCGGCGCCGTCACCGTCATCAGGATGAGGACCCTCCCGGTGGGCTGGGGGCGGTGAAGGAGCCAGTAGGCGGCACCGGACGCGATCACAAGGGTCCCGAGGACCGCGGCCAGGGCAGCCCGCCCCCTGCTCCAGTGCCACCTGGAAGCCTGGCTCACCGATGCCTCCCACCACGGTCGGTGGGACCCGGCGCGCACTGGTCCCCGGACCTGAAGTAAGGCTCCTGCACCAGGGCCATCCTAACCAACCGGTCCGCGGTCAGTCGGTGAAGCAGAGGTCCCTCAGCCGGGAGGCCAGGCCCAGGTCCGGCACGGGCAGCTCCACCCGCCGGTAGAGCCAGAGGAGGAGGTCAGAGGCCGTGGCCAGCAGCACCGGCGCACCGGCCTCCGCTCCCCTACGGTGCACCACGGTGCCGGGAGGGCTCCCGTCCTGGACCGTCCAGGCAGCGTCCCAGTCGGAGCAGGAGAGCGCCAGCCGGCCGCTGAGGGCGGGCCTCGGAGGGTCGGCCGGGTCCGCCTCCGACGAGACTGAGAAGGTGAGGAACTCGTCCACCGCGTCCGCCGCCTCCTGAGCGTCGATCGGAGCCGCGATCCCGGCCGCCCGGGCGGCGTCCCAGTGGTGCACGGCGGCCTCCTGGACCTGATGGCGGAGGACGAAGGTCACATTCCGCTGGGCTGGTGCCCACGTCCAGCACGGCGCTCCGGGATCAGCCGCCGCCAGGACCGCTGCCAGCCGGTGCGCCCCAGCCAAGAACACCTCCAGGAGCTCACCGTCCGGAGCCACGGTGGGCCGCCGGGATTCCGGGGGCGGCTCCTGGAGCAGCTCCTCGACGATCGTCGCCCAGAACCAGTGAACCTCGGTGACGTGGCGGACCAGGTCGGCCACCTGCCACCCGGGGCATCCCTCCACCGGCGCCCCCAGATTGCCCGCAGCCACCACCGCGAGGCCGGAGCTGTGCTCGGCGATCGCCCTCAGGGGATCGAAGCTGAGCTGCACCCGTCGACCCTAGCACGCTGTGGCCGCGGCACCGCCGGCGCCGCGAGCGAAGTTGCCGGCGGCGGCGGCGGGACGCGAGGATGGTGGCGTGGCTAGATGGGCACGCTGGCTGGGCAGCTGGGAGGCGCAGCAGCAGGCCCTGCTGCCCCGGCGCGAGGAGCGCTTCAGCCTGATCTGCGCGGCCCTGGCCACCGGATGCGGGACGAGTCCAAGGGTCCTGGACCTCGGAAGCGGGCCGGGCTCGCTGGCTCTCCGGGTGGTGCGCTGCCTTCCCGGGTCTGAGGTGGTGGCCGTGGATCGCGATCCGGTGTTGCTGGAGATCGGGCGCCGGGCGCTGGTGCGGCGCCCCCAGGTCTCCTTCGCCGACCGAGACCTCGCCGATCCCCTGCTGCCCGAGCTGGGGTCCGGATTCGACGCCGCGGTCTCCAGCACGGCGCTGCACTGGTTGGACGAGGCCGCCCTCGCCCGTCTCTACCGGAGCCTGGCCCTGATGCTTCGCCCCGGCGGTATCTTCCTCAACGCCGACCACCTCCCCCGGTCAGGAGGCGCGATCGAGGAGCTGGTCGGGGAACTGGAAAAGGGGGCCGAGGAGGGACGACCGCAGCCAGCCCCCTCCGGCGCCCGGAGCTGGGATGGATGGTGGGCCATCGCGGAGAGCGCGGCCGAGCTCTCCGAGGCGGTTGCCGAGCGGCGCCGCCGGGAGCACCACCATCCCCAGCGCTCCGTCCCTGTGCCCCTCGAACACCACCGGCAAGCCCTGCGCGACGCCGGCTTCGCGGAGGTTGGATGCCTGTGGCAGCACCTCAACGACCGTATCCTGGTGGCCGTTCGCTGAGCTCAAGGGCGCCGAGGCTGAGCGGCGGCGGTAAGGGTCAAGATCGGA
>JAJZGN010000052.1 GCA_021798435.1 bacterium
TCTCCAGGTTTCCCGCACCGTGAGGGTGGGGAAGATGTCGTCTAGCTGCGGGACCCAGCCCAGCCCTCTCGAAGCCAGCCGGTTTGCCGGCACCTCGGAGATCTCCCGCCCGCGGAGCCAGACCTGACCGCCCAGGAGCTGCGCGTCGTGGGTCACGCCCCGCAGGAGCGTGCTCTTGCCCGCACCGTTGGGCCCGATGATGCAGACCACCTCCCCGGCGCCGACCGACAGTGAGACGTCGCTGACCACGGGGTGGCCGGCATACCCCACCGAGCAGCCCTCTATCGCGAAGAGCTGGTCGCGACGGTCGTCCGAGACACCGGCGATCACTTCCTCGGGGTGCCCCGGGCCGACCGTATCACTGGCCAAGGTAGGCCATCCTCACCTGCTGATTGGTCCGGACCTCGTCGAGAGTTCCGCGCACGATGACCTTCCCATCCGCCATCACCACCACGCTATGGCAGAGGCGCTCGATCACCCGCATCTCGTGTTCGACCAGTACCACCGCCGTGCCGGTGGTCACTAGGCCGTCGACCAGGCCGGCCACAAGTTCACCCAGGTGGGGAGCCACCCCCGCCATGGGTTCGTCCAGGAGGAGGACGGTGGGCTCGGCCAGCAGCGCCCTGCCGATCTCCAGGAGGCGGCGCTCTCCGCCGCTGAGGCTTGCGGCGGGCGTGTTCTCGTGCCGGTTGAGTCCCAACTGGGCCAGCATGGGCCGGGCCCGACCCACCTGGGCTGCCTCCTGGCGCTTCCAGCCGCGCGCGAACAGTGCGGCCCGGGGACGCTCCCCCCGCCACGGCTTGAACCCGAGCAAGAGGTTCTCCAGGACCGTCAGCTGCGGGAAGAGGCTCGCGGTCTGAAAGGTGCGGATGATTCCCATCTGCGCCATCCGGTGAGGGGGCTGGCCCGAAACCGTCCGCTCCCCGAGCCGGATCCGGCCGGCGTCGGGCCGGATGGCCCCCGCCAGCATTCCCAGAACCGTCGACTTTCCGGCGCCGTTGGGCCCGATCAAGCCGGTGACGGTCGCAGGCGAGACTTCCAGGTCCACCCCGTCGACCGCCCGCACCCCCCCGAAGGTCTTGGTCAGCCCCTCCACCCGGAGCAGCACCGGGCCCACTTATCCCCTGCCCCCGTCAGAGGTGCCGGCCGCAGGGCAAAGGTCGCTCATGGCCCAACCCCCTCCTGGACCTCTCCGCCTCGGGTCGCGGAGCCGGCGGGCGTGGGCCCGAAGCGGCGCACGCGCTCGGGTATCAGACCCTGCGGGCGCCACCACAAGAAGCCGAGGGTGAGGATTCCGATCACCACCCACTGCAGCGAGGCGAGCACGGTGGCATCGGCCCCTATCGGGAAGAGCTGGACCGCCTGCTGGATCCCCACCGCGATCAGGGCCGCCCCCACCGCGACCCCGGGGAGGGACGCCCGGCCGCCGATGATGACGATGGTGAAGTAGACGAAGGTCTCCGGATAGAGCCACCCGCTCGGTGCCCAGGCGGTGGTGAACTCCACCAGCAGGGCGCCGCTCAAGGCAGCGAGCGCGCCGCCCAACACGAAGACCTCCATCCGCGCCCTGGAGCTGCTGCGGCCCATGGCGTCTGCCAGGGCGTCGTTCTCCCGAACCGCCCGCAGGACCCGGCCGTAGGGAGAGTGGACGAGCCTGGCCACCAAGATCGCCACCAACCCGCACACGACGGCACAGAAGCCCACGAAGGCCCAGGCGTAGGAGACCCCGGTGAGCCCCGCCAGCCCGAGCAGGGGCTTGGGGACCAGCGACAGCCCCGCGTCCCCGTTGAGAAAGCCGGGAAGCGACTCGACCACGAGGCTGGCCACCACCGAGACCACCAACAGGACCACCGCCTGGAAGTCGCCCCGCAACCGTCGCAGCCCGACCCAGCCCACGAGCCACCCCAGGGCGGCCCCGACCGCCACGGCCCCCAGAAGGGGGAGGGGAAACGGCAGTTGCCACCCTCCGAAATATTGCTGAAAGCCGCCGCTGGCCTTGGCCGGCCCCAGGCTGAGCAGGGCGGCCGCGTAGGCACCCGCGCTTTGGAAGAGGATGAAGCCGAAGTTCAAGACGCCGGTCACCCCGAACTGGATGTCAAGTGCCCAGGAGGCGATCAGGTTCACGGCCAGGTAGACGAGCAAAGTGGTGGCGTAGAGCTGGATGGCGCTGTTCACGCTCCCGCTACCCCACCGCCTGCCGCAGGGTCGCTATCTCGGAGAAGAGGCCGCGGGGTCGCACCAGGAGCACCAAGACCAGGACCGCGAAGGCGACCACGTCCTTGAGTTCCGGGATCCAGTAGGCACCGGCGACCTCGGTGGCCACGCCCAGGATCACCGCCCCCAAGAAGGCTCCCTTCGCCGACCCCACCCCTCCGAAGACGGCGGCCGCGATGATCACGATCAGGAAGTAACTACCGGTGGTGACCGAAAACGTGGCCGTGTCCAGGAAGAGGAGCGCGCCTCCGGCCCCGGCCATCACCCCCGATGCGAGCCAGGCAACAGCCACGACCCGCCCGGTGTCAACGCCGCAGGCCCGAGCCAGGGACGGGTTGACAGAGAGGGCCCGCATCGCTCGACCCAGCTTCGTGTACTGCAGGCCCAGGTAGGTCGCCGCCATCACGGCAACCGCCACGCCTATGGTGACCACCTGGTCGGCGGTCAAGACCAGCCCCCCCAGGTTCACTGCCCGACCGGTCACGACCCCGTAGGAGAAGAATCCTGGACCGACGGCCGCCTGGATCAAGTTCTGGCCGATGAGGGCGGTGGAGATGGTGACGATCACCATCCCGAAGGTGCTGGTCCCGCGCCGGATGAAGGGGGTGTAGATCCCCCAGTTGATGAGCGCTGAGAGCAGTCCGCCAGCTAGGGCCGCGAGCGCGATCGCCAGCCAGAGGGTGACGCCGACCACGATCAGGCCGTAGGCCACGAATCCGCTCGCAGTCATGATCGAGACGAAGGCCAGGTTGAGGACGTTGGAGACGCTGTATTGAAGAGTGAACCCGACGGCGCTCACCGAGAGGATCGCCGCCGTGACCAACCCGAACCCAAAGGCGCCGAGCAACTCCGCCACTCGTGCTCAGCACCCCCCCGGCTGGTCCCAGGCCCGACCTGGGACCGCGAGCCGGGAAGGCCGGCGGGCCCGGGGGCAAGTCGCACCCCCGGTCCGCCGGCACGGGGCCAGGGAGGGTATCACTGGCCAGCGGCCGCGTTCACCTCGGCCGGGCTGAGAAGAATGCTGAGCACGAAGTTGCCATTGTGGCTGCGCTCGATCCCAAAGCTCTGCCCGGAGTTGTGATACTGGTTGAAGACCGTAGGGCCGACCGCGCCTACGTATTGAATCGTCTTGCCCTGCCCCAGTGCCGCCTTCCCGGCCGCGAAGGTGTGGACCACCTCAGCCCCGGGTGAGGGGGATGTCACCCGGGCGACCCAGCTGTTGAAGACGGTGGGCTTGGTGGAGTGGGAAGCGATCATGGCCAGGGCCATGATGTTCACCGAGTCGTAGTCGGCAACGGAGTAGAGGTCCGAGTCCCACTGCCCGGGCTGGGGCACCTGCGCCTTGGAGGCCATCAGGGCCTTCGTGTACACCTGATAAGCGGAGGTGCTGGGGCTGGAGTAAACGGTCACCACGTAATCCAGCTGCTGCAGCTTGGCCTTGCCGATCACCCCTGACACCGCCTGGATCCAGGGCGGCTCCTGCGACACCGGGTCGGTGACCATCGGCACCAGGGTCCCCAGCTGCTGCAGCTCGCTGAGGTAGGTGGCGCTGGTTTGCGGGTCCGCCTCACTGATGATCACCTGGGGCCGAGCCGCGATCAGCTGCTGGACCTGTGAGCTGTAGGACGCCTGGTCGATGGCCAGCGTCTGGTTGGCGACGAGGTCCAGCCCGAGGGCCCTCACCCCGGCGATCGCCGCCGGCGCGGAACCTTGAGCCGAGCTATCGTTTCCGAACACCGTGGCGATCCGGGTGAAGCCCAGCCGCTTCGCGGCCGCCGCCATGGCGCTCCCCTGGGCGGCATCGGGAGAGAGGATCCGCCAGAAGTAGGCGTCGGTCGTGGTGTCGAAGGACGACTGCCCAGTGGTCGAGAACACCGGAATGTGCCCGGAGTTGAAGATCGGAATCACCGCCGTGGCGGTGCTCGTGCCGCCCCCCAGCACCCCCACCAGCGAGGGGGTCGTCGCGATCAGCTGGTTGGCCGCGGGCACCGCGTCGGCGGGATCTCCCTTGGAGTCATACGGCTTGCACTGCAAAGTGTGCCCCAGCACCCCACCGGCGGCGTTGATGAGCTTGACGGCCGGGTAGCACCCGGCGGCCGCCTCCGGACCATAGGCGGCGTTGGGGCCAGAGTAAGCGTGGAAGATCCCAATTGTCAGGGCATTGCTGCTCCCGGCGCCGTTCCCGCAGGCCGCGACGGTCGCGCAGAGGGCACCCAGCCCCAAGGCGGCCGCCCCGCGGCGCCACCGCAGTTGGCAGATCACGAGCGTCATCACGTTCCTCCCGTCGTTGAAACTAGCTTCGCGGTGCGCCGAGCCGTAGGGTGCAGCTCAAGGGCATTCGCCTCCCCGAGGTCCGCCCCGGGGGTTCGCGGGGCCCAAGGTGCTCACTGAATGCGGTAGTTCTGCGGGTACAACTCCCCGTAGATCCCTTGCGGCACCACCCCTTGGAGGTAGCTCTTGTAAACCGTGAGCTGGTAGGGGACGTTCGGCACCTCGAGGTAGGGCAGTTGCACCGCCAGGTAGTCCTCATAGCGATAGAGGGCCTGCGTCTCGCTCGAATTGCTGGCCGCCGTATGGGTGGCGGCGATATTCGCATCGTTGACGGCGCTGCAGTAGTCGCCGGCGTTGGAGCCGGCTCCGCACCCGAAGAGCTCCCCGCCGGTGGGGAGGTAGTCGGGGAAGTAGACCCAGGTGTCCTGCAGGGTGTAGTTTGCGAGCTGCCAATTGTTGCAGGGCGTCGACGGGGTGCAGCCGTAGATCACTCCGCCGATCGACCCGTAGCTCTCGGCCTTGACCGTCAGCGTCACACCTGCGCCCGCCTTCATCGCCGACTGCATGGCGGCCACCTCGTTGGCCTCGATGGTGGAGCCGATCAGGTAGATGACCGAGAGCGTGGCGGCCTGGCCCAAAAGCACCCCGGCCCCGCACTCACTGCTAGACGGGCCCGGCCGGGTGCAGGTTGTCTCGCCCCCGGGCACCACGTGCCAACCGTGGCCGCGGAGCAGGGACACTGCTCTCGAGGGGTCGTAGGGGTAGAGCTGCTTGCCGGCCTCCAGAGGGCTGAGGTCGGGGCTCCTGGGCGGGTAGGTCGGTACCGGCCCGTTGTCGATGGTCCCGGTCCCGGCGGTGAACTGCTTGATGAACTGGGGCTGGTTGACGAGCGACTGCAGGGCCTGGCGGAAGTAGAGCTGGCGCAGGAGCGGGCCCGCGCCGGGGTCGGTGTAGTTGTAGTAGAACTGGTCGATGCCCATCACGTACCAGGGGCTGTAGGTGTACCCCTCCTTCTGGGTGAGATAGCTCTTCTGGCGAATGTCCTGGTAGGGCAGGTAGCCGATGGTGAGGCTGCCCGAGCGCAGGGCTGCGAACTCTGCCTGATCGCTGGTGAAGGGGAGCTCGACGAACGCCGCGATGGCCGGCTTGTTGGGCCCGGAGTAGGCGTGGTTGGGTACGAACTTGGCGTAGCCGTTGGTGGTGTAGGCCTCCAGCCGGAGCGGGCCATCCACGACCCTCCACAAGGGGTTGGTCGCGTAAGTGGAGGTCTGCTCCGACTGTGCGTTGAGGAAGGCTGCGACTCCCAGCGCCCCCGAGGTAGCGGTCCCAGGGTCGGCGGGAACGTACTGCGTCGGGGTGGTGCCGGAGATCGTGGTCCGGGCCAGGGCCGACATATCGAAGTTCCCCGCCCCGCCGGCGCTGGTGAGCTTGTCCCAGGCCTGCTGCGGCAGCGGGGTGATCTGGCTAAGTTCGTTGTAGAGATACCAGCGCGGGTTGTAGGCCGCGTTCAGGTGGAAGACCACGGTGTAAGTGCCGGTCGCGGCATAGCTCGCGATGTTGACCGGGAAGCCCCCCGGCACTGCGGCCGCCCAGGAGGGGCCCGGCTGTCCCGACGGCGTCGGCACGGTTGGGGCGTTGGAGTCGGTCACGGCAGACACCAGGTTCATCCAGAAGATCACGTCGCGCGCCGTCACAGGTTGGCCATCCGACCAGACCCAGTGCTTGAGGGTCACGGTGACCGTCTGATTCCCGTCGGAGAACAGAGGCGGGTTGGCGAGGCTCAGGCGGGGGTTGAGCTCCGGCACCCCGCGGTTCCCGAACCAGTAGAGCGGGGGATAGAGCAACTCCGAGAAGTCGGAGACGTTGGCGTTGATGTAATCACTCGCGCCCACCAAGGGCAGGATGTAATTGGGTGGGGTGGAGGGCTCCTCCGCAAAGGTGACCGTCCGCCCGCCAGTTGCCGCGTTGCCGATGGTGGAACACCCGGCGACGAGCAGCAGCACCAGCCCCATGGCCGCCGCCATGGCTCCTGCCGCCGACGGCAGCCTGCGTGGCTTCATCGACGCCCGCGCCCACCCGCGTCCACCGGACGGGCCGCCCGGCAGGGGACCTCCCGCCGCCCCCTTGCGTCCCCGCCAACCGAAGCGAGCCCCAACGGAAGATCCTGCGCACCGCGCCTTCGATCATCCCCGGCGCCCCGTCCTCGTCGGACTGGTGTCGGCTCCTGGATCCCCGGATGGGGCCCCGAGCCATTCAGCGCCGTCCACCTCGTGTTCTCCGCACAGGGCGACACCGGAACGCAACCCTCCCGCTACCACTAGGGAAGGCCTCATCAGAGCACATCGCAGGCCAATTTGTCAACAGCCGACTGTGATCTGCCAGTTGTACGCCGGATGGCTCGCCGGAGCCAGCTCTGGGCTGGGGCCAGGCTTGGGAACGCGAGCCGGAACACGATCCGGCCGGCGCTGCGGGCCCCGGGGGCCGCCGGAATACCGGCTCCATTACGCCTTCGCCACTTCCACGTCCCTCGCCCCCTCGTCGGCCGCTCTCACGAGCCCTGCGCCCGTCGCCCCTGCTCGCCGTTGACGCGCTACCGGGGGACCGCCTCCTGATCTCGGGGTGTCTTCATTCGGCGAGCGCAACGATCTGGTGAGAATCCGACGGGGCCGACTCCAGAAGGGCGTCGACGGGAGGCGGTGCCCGCGCCGGGTATGAACCGAAACAGATGGCGCTCCGGCTGCCGGGGCGCGCGGCCGGCACCCGGGTGGGCCCGAGGCGCTGGTGTCGGGACCGCCCAGCCCTGGCGGGAATCCGCCAAAGCGCTGGTGACGCGGACGGCGGGTCAGCCGGAGCGCGTTTTGGGGTCCGCTCCCGTCGCCAACCGCCGGCGCAAGTTTTCGGCGGGCACCCGGACGTGGTCGGCGGCCGCCTGCACCGCCCCCTCGACATCGCCGCGCTTGACGGCGCGGAGGATGGCCCGGTGTTCGACGACCGACTGCTTGGGGTCGCCCCGCAGGGCCAGGGACTGCGGCTGCAGCCGACCCATCTCCCCCATCAAGGTTTGGTAGACGCTGAGAAGCTTCTGATTGCCGCTCTGGCGACAGAGGAATTCGTGAAACTCCCCGTTGGCGTGGAAGAACTGGGTTATGTCCTGGGAGGCCAAGAGGCCGGCCATCTCCTCCACCATTTGCTCCAACCGTGCCATGTCACCCCGGGTGAGTCGCGGGACGGCCAGGCGGACCGCCATCGCCTCGAGGGCCTCTCGCACCTGGTAGGCGTCGATCAGCTCATCAGTCGTGAGCGAGCGGACGACGGATCCGCGGCGAGGCCGGACCGTGACCAGCCCCTCCGCGGCCAGGCGCCCCATGGCCTCGCGGATCGGCCCCCGGCTCACTCCCAGCTCTTGGGCCAGGGCCACCTCGGAAAGCTCCGTGCCCGGTGGGAGCTGGTCGGTTAGGATCGCCTCCCGGAGGTGCTGGTACACCCGCTGCCAGAGCGTGAGGTTCTCGAAAGCCGCGGGGCCGCCGTTCACGGAGTCACGGGCCAATCGAGTTTGCCTCCCCGCCACAGCGGATCCCGAAGTGGTGGCGCAGCCGAATGTTACTACCGGGGGCCGCGGTCACCCTGGCCGCGGGGAGCGAGGGCGACGGCCCTCGCTCCCCCTTGGGTTCGCTCTCGATCAAAGATGGCAAGCACCGGTCCCCTGGACTTAGATCAGGCGCTGGGTCTAGTCATTGACACCTGTCAGGCCGATGTCCGACCCCCCGGCGCGGGAGAGGATCGGCGCCTCTCGCTCACCGCCACTCAGGCTCGAGCTGATGATTAGGTAGAGCGCCCCGGCCACCACGAAGCCGACGATCCAGGAGAGGTCGGCGCCGCCGAGGACCTTGACCATGGGCCCGGTGTAGAAGGTCTGGTCCAGGAAGGGTACCTCCGCAATCAGCGCCACCACGTAGGGCACGATCGCTCGCCAGCGCCAGCCGCCATAGAGTCCGGTGGGGCTGAAGAACGAGGCCACGTCGTACTGACCGCGCTTCACCAAGTAGAAGTCGATCAGATTGATGACGCTCCAGGGGACGAACAGGAAGAGCAGCACGTTGATGAAGTTCTCGAAGGAGTTGAGGAAGGTCTGGTAACCGGTCTCGGCGAGCAGCACTCCGATCACGAACATGGCCAGCAGGCCGACAGCCCGGGCCCGGCGCGATGCCACCACCCGCTGCCAGCTGCTGCGCACACTCTCCACCGCCAGCATTCCGGTGTAGGCGTTCAGGGTATCGCTGCCCACCAGGCTGATGGCGAGGATGGGCAGGATCCAGATCCCGGCCAGGGAGCCGATCACGGTCACGCTCGATCCCTTGGGGGCGAGGGCTGTGATGTAGATGCCGAGGCCCGCGTAGAGGAGGGTGCCCAGCACGTTGCCCCCGAACACCGCCCAGAAGGTGCGCGGCCCGCTCACGTTCTTGGGGAGGTAGCGAGAGTAGTCGGAGACGTAGGGGGCCCAGCTCAGCATGTCCATGAAGAAGAGCCCGACCACGGCGATGAAGATCGGGAAGCTGGAGAGATGGAACCCGCCCATGCCGGGTGCCAGGGTGCGGTGGCTGGCCAGGGTGAGTGCCGCCCCCGCCACCAAGGTGCAGGCCAGGATCACGGTCAGCGCCGGCTGAATGCGGTGGATCCAGAAGTAGCCAAAGATTCCTAGGAGCACCGAGGGAACCGCGGCGATCACCACCCAGACCGGGATCCCGATCCCCGGCACCGTCCCATTCATGGCCTGGGCCTGAACCACCAGCTGGGCGGCGAGGAAGCCCACGTCCAGAACGATCGACGCCAGGAAGATGAAGATGGCGCCGTAGAAGCCGAACTGGCCGCGGCTCTGGATCATCTGGGGAACACCGAGACGCGGGCCCTGCACGGCGTGCAGGGCGGTGAAGGCCATGCCCAGGCAGAGGCCCAAGATCAGGGCGACGAAGGCCCAGAAGAGATTGAGCCCGAAGGCTATCGCGAAGCCCCCCAAGACGAAGTTGAAGACGTTGGCATTGGTAGCGAACCAGAGCATGAACTGGCTGCGCACCTTTCCGTGCCGCTCCGCCTCGGGAATGATGTCGATGGAGTGGGACTCGATGCCGAGCGCGGCATCGCTGCCCCCTCCCAGAGTGACGGTATCAGCCATCTGTGGTCACCTCAATTAGTCTGTAGTTGACTGTCGACAGGGCTATCGCCAAGGGCTCCGGCCCCCAGGCTGCTCCGGACGCGCTCAATGCCGCACGTGCCCACCATCCACATTGAAGGTGGAGCCGGTCACCCAGCGCGCCTCCTCCGAGGCCAGGAAGGCCACGACCGGGGCGATGTCGTGCGGCTCGCCCCGGCGCTTGATCGCCTGCAGCGACTGCACGAAGTCAAAGCTGGCGGCGTGCGGGCCGCCAAGCACCCCCTCCGAGGCGGTGAGCCCGGGGCTGACCGCGTTGACCGTGATCCCGAACGGGCCCAGTTCGGTGGCCAGCGCCCGAGTGAAGCCCACCACTCCGCCCTTGGCAGCGACGTAGGCGGCCATGTTGGGAGTCCCGGCGAAGAAGGTGTTGGAGGCGATGTTCACGATTCGCCCATAGCCCCGCTGGCGCATCTCGTCGGAGCCGCTCCGGCACATAAGGAAGACCCCGTCGAGGTTGACGCGCATGATGCGCCGCCACTCCTTGAAGTCCACCTCGTCCCAGGGCGTGAATGGAACGATGGCGGCGTTGTTGACCAGGATGTCCCAGCGTCCGGACCGCGCCCTCACCTCGCCCCGAAGCCTCTCCACCTGACCCTCGTCTCCGACGTCCAAGCCCACGGCGAAGCAGCTGCCGCCCAGGTCCGCCGCGACCGTCTCGGCCCCCGCCTGGTTCAGATCGGCGACCACCACGGTCGCGCCGCGGGCGGCCAGATCGCGTGCGATGGCGGCCCCGATGCCCTGGGCGGCCCCGGTCACCACCGCCGTTCTTCCTTCCAAACCCTTCATGTCCGGCTCCTTTTCCCTGCCCCAGTTGGGCCTAGGTCGGCTCGGGGACCTGGCCCACCCGCCCCGCCCGCCCGGGTCTCGATCACTCGCCGAGCGCGGCCACGGCCGCCTCCACCGCTCCGCCGATGTCCGCCGGGAAGCCCTCGGCCCGGAGTGCCT
>JAJZGN010000053.1 GCA_021798435.1 bacterium
GCTTCTGATCGTCCGGCGCGCCCCGCGAGGCCGGCTTGGCCCTCCTCGGATTGCCGTGTTAGAATCAGCCTGCGGCGTGGAGCAGTGGCAGCTCGTCGGGCTCATAACCCGAAGGTCCCAAGTTCGAGTCTTGGCGCCGCAACGCTCCCCCCGGCTGGATCTGAACTTCGCTCGGCGGTATAGCTCAGGGGTTAGAGCGCTCGGCTCATAACCGAGGTGTCCCTGGTTCGAATCCAGGTACCGCCACCGGCCTCGTTTTCCTTGCCGCGGCTGGTTGCTGGTCGGAGGTCGGGTCGGGAAGCTCCCCAGGTCGACGAGCGCGCCGGAGCCGACGGCCGAGATCGCCCCGGGATGGGAGCGGGAGCCCGGCGAGATCCCGGGCGGCGCCCCAATGGGGAGTTGCGGATACAATCTGGGCCATGCCCGCGCAGCGCCGTGCCGTCGCCTACGTGGTGATCTTCGCCGCCATCCTGGCGATCGCCCTCCTGGCCTTTCACATGGCCCCGGGTCCCAGCATTCCATCGGCCCCGGCCGGGACCCTCCAGAAGGCGCTCGCCGACTACCAACTCCAGAGCGAGGGGAAGACGATTTCCGCCGGGGCCCCCATAATCAGCAGCAGCCCAAGTCACCGGGTCCAGGTGCAGAACTCCGGCTCCCAGGTCCTGTGGTGGACCACCACCGGAAAGGAGTACCAGTCGGTGACCGACGGCACCGATCCCGGCACCCTGTTTGAACGCTATGGATTCACCAATTACAGCTACCAGAGCTCGAGCGGGAACAGCTTGCTTCTTTCGGTAATCCTCCCCAACGTCCTGATCGTCTTGGTGGTCCTGCTGTTCATCTGGTTCATCATGCGCCAGAGCCAATCGGGCAACAATCAGGCGCTCTCATTCGGCCGCAGCCGGGCCCGGATGGTGGCCGGGGACAAGCCCCAGGTGACCTTCGCGGATGTCGCCGGAGTGGACGAGGCCAAGCAGGAGCTCACCGAGATCGTGGAGTTCCTCAAGTACCCTGACCGCTTCACCTCGCTGGGGGCCCGCATTCCCAAGGGGGTGCTGATGGTGGGGCCCCCAGGCGCCGGCAAAACCCTGCTCAGCAAGGCGGTGGCCGGGGAAGCCGGGGTGCCCTTCTTCAGCATCTCGGGGTCCGAGTTCGTCGAGATGTTCGTGGGGGTCGGCGCCTCCCGGGTCCGGGACCTGTTCGACCAGGCCAAGAAGAACAGCCCCTGCATAGTCTTCGTGGACGAGATCGACGCCGTGGGTCGGCAGCGGGGGGCCGGACTGGGTGGGGGCCACGACGAGCGGGAGCAGACCCTGAACCAGCTGCTGGTGGAGATGGACGGGTTCGAGACCAACACCCACGTGATCGTGATCGCGGCCACCAACCGCCCCGACGTTCTCGACCCCGCCCTGCTGCGGCCTGGCCGCTTCGACCGCCACGTGACCCTGGACCGGCCGGACATCCGCGGCCGGGAGGCGATCCTGAAGGTGCACGCCCGCAACAAGCCCTTGGACACCACGGTGGACCTGACCGTTCTGGCCCGCCAGACGGTGGGCTTCAGTGGCGCCGACCTGGCCAATCTCATCAACGAGGCCGCCATCCTGGCGGCCCGGCAGAGCCACAAGGTGATCGCGATGCAGGAGCTCGAGGAGGCGATCGCCCGGGTGATCGCCGGGCCCGAGCGCAAGTCGCGGCGGATCTCGGACGAGGAGAAGCTGGTCATCGCCTATCACGAGATGGGGCACGCCCTGGTGATGCGCAGCCTTCCCCACTGTGACCCCCCCTACAAGATCAGCATCGTGAGCCGGGGCATGGCCCTCGGCTGGACCATGCAGCTGCCGGAGCACGACAAGGTGCTGGTCAGCAAGGCAGAGCTCACCGACCAGCTGGCCGGGATCCTGGGCGGGCGCGTCGCCGAGGAGCTGCTCTTGGGCGACGCCAACATCACCACCGGTGCCTCCGACGACATCGGCAAGGCCACCAAGCTGGCAAGGCGGATGGTGACCGAGTGGGGGATGAGCGAGAAGCTGGGCCCGCTCGCCTTCGGCACCAAGGAGGAGCTCGTCTTTCTGGGACGCGATCTCGGCGAGCAGCGCAACTACTCAGAGGAGGTGGCGGGTGAGATCGATCAGGAGGTCCACTCCCTGGTCGACAACGCCTACCTCACCGCCAAGAAGGTCCTGACGCTGCGCCGAGGCACCCTGCAGGCGCTGGCCGACCACCTGATCCAGGTGGAGTCGATGGACCGGGCGGAGATGGACGAGCTCATCCGCCAGGTCGAGGAGGAAGCGCCGGCGGCGGCGGGGATGTGATCTGGGCGCCACCGGGAACCGATCCCGGTGGTGGCTACTCCGGGGCCGGGGCGGTGAACCCCGCGCGACGCACCTCGTCCGACTCCCGCACCCGGCGCACCAGATATCGGAGTCTGGTCCCGACCGCCACGGCTTGGAAGAGGTCGTAGCCCTCAGCGCCAAGGTGGTTGACCTCGTCCAGGGAGTCCAGCTCGCGGTACTCGTACACCGTGCGGGTCGGGGAGGTGGGCAAGGCAGGGCTCCTGTTGTCCTCGGTGGCGGCCTTCGACCCCCAGTTTGCCACGGAGGGGGGCCCGAACTTTGTCGGGCGGCGGGGTGACCGCCTGCTGATATACTCTCGGCCGCACCGGGGCCGGGGCTTCGGCCCGCCTTCCACACCTTCGGAGGACATCTCAGTCCCTTGACCCAGCTCGCCACTCCCGCGCCCGCCGAGGAGGTGACCACGTTCAGCTCCATGGAGGAGTACCTGCGGGTCAGCGCCGACTCCATCCGCACCCTGACCTATGGCGACATCGTGGATGGCACCGTGGTGAGGGTCGACCCCGACGAGGTGCTGGTGGACATCGGGGCCAAGTCGGAGGGGGTGATCTCCAACCGCGAACTCACCGGGCGCGCTGAGGAGCCGGTGATCCTGGAGCCTGGCGACCACGTGAAGGTCTACGTGCTGCAGTCCGAGAACGAGGACGGCAACGTGGTGCTCAGCCTGAGACGGGCCCGCGCCGAGGGAATCTGGGCCAAGGCGGCCGAGAAGGAGAGCACCGGGGAGGGGGTCGAGGCTGAGGTCAAGGAGCAGAACAAGGGCGGGCTCATCGTCAACATCATGGGTCTGCGGGGCTTCCTACCCAGCTCCCAGGTGGCGCGCACCCACTCCGGCAACCTGGTGGACCTGGTCGGCGAGAGGATCATGGTCAAGATCCTCGAGGTGAACCGCAAGCGCAACCGGCTCATCGTCAGCCAGCGGGCCGCGCAGGACGAGGACCGGGCTCGCCAGCGTGAGGAGCTGTTCGAGCGGCTGGCGGTGGGCGATGTGGTCAGCGGCAAGGTGAGCGGGCTCACCTCATACGGGGCCTTCGTCAACCTGGGTGGTGCGGACGGCCTGATCCACATCAGCGAGCTCTCCTGGGACCGGGTCAGCAACGTCTCGGACATGCTGGCCGTAGGGGACGAGGTCACGGTCCGGGTGATCAAGCTCGACCCCGAACTTTCGCGCATCTCCCTCTCGCTCCGGCAGATGGGGGAGGACCCCTGGGACAGCATCGAGGCGCGCTTCCCACCGGGCACCGAGATCGAGGGGGCTGTGACCAAGACCAAGAAGTACGGCGCCTTCCTCCAGATCGCCGATGGGGTGGAGGGACTCCTGCACATAAGCGAGCTTTCCTGGGAGCACGTGGAGCGCACCGAGGACGTGCTCCGGGTGGGGGACAGCATCAAGGTCGTGGTCCTGCAGGCGGACCGCGGCCGTCGCCGCATCTCCCTCTCCTACCGGCAGCTGCTTCCTCGCCCAGACCACCTGGCCGACGAGCCCGACGTGGCCGAGGGACGCTACTCCGCAGCCGCTGACTACCTGCCCGGCGACGACGACGACGAGCCGGCCGAGGAGGAGGAGGAGGCGGTGGACGGAGCCCAGGCCGCAGCGGAGCAGGAGCCCGAGGCGGCCGAAGGCGACGACACCGCCCCGGAGGAGCCAGCGGCCGAGTAGGACGCCGGCCACTTCCCGCGCCCCTGGCGGCGCCCCTCCGCCCCCGCTGCCGGGTCGGCTCAGAGTGCGCGGAGCTGCATCCCACAGTGCGGCGGCGACCCGCGGGTAGCCCTCGCCGTCAGGGAATCCCGCGCTGGGGCACAATGGCCCCGGGCCCTTGTGGAACCGCGTACCGGGTGCCGAACGGCTGGGTCCAGGAGACGCGTCATGTATCCCTACGATAGGTTT
The DNA here is from genome assembly GCA_021798435.1 of bacterium. GTDB lineage: Bacteria > Chloroflexota > Dormibacteria > Aeolococcales > Bog-877 > JAJYXT01. The sequence continues at coordinate 4,240 of JAJZGN010000053.1, forward strand.
TCGGAGCGGGCCAAGTCGGCCCTTACCCTCGCCCAGGGCGAGGCCGAGAAGTCCCATCACTCCTACATCGGGACCGAGCACATCCTGCTCGGGCTTCTCCGTGAGGGTGATGGGCTTGCGGCCCAGGTCCTGGCCGACCTCGGGGTGGAGATCGACAAGGTCCGGAGCACCATCGAGTCGGTCCTAGGCCGGAATCAGGGTGTGATAGTCCAGCAGATCGTCCCCACCTCGCGGGTCAAGAAGGTGATCGAGATCGCCTTCGAAGAGGCCAAGCGGACGAACGACACCTTCGTCGGCACCGAGCACCTCCTGCTGGGGCTCCTGATCGAGGGTGAGGGGATCGCGGCGCACGTCCTCGAGGACCTGGGCGCCAACCTGGAGACGGTACGGGCGGAGATCGAGAAGCTGGGGCAGGCGGGGGGGCGAGAAGGGGAGGAACCCCGCCCTCCGCCCTATTGGTCCGGCCACCAGGGGCCCTCGAGACTCCGGCCCGCGTTCCCCGGCGGGGCGTGGGGCGGCCCTCCCCGCCCCGATTCCGGGCCCCGCCTCACCGCCGAGGCCCGAAGTGCAGTCGCCCTTGCCGAGGAGGAATGCCTGCACATGGGGGCGATGGCGGTCGGGACGGAGCATCTGCTGGTCGGCCTCCTGCGCCAGGGGTTGGGCCGGGCCGCCTCGGCGCTCACCCAGGCCGGGGTGGAGCTGGAGCGTGTTCGGGCCGAGGTGGGGATGGCGAGGGGGGGCGGGGAGCGTCCCCTTGAGCTGGGCTGGGCTCCGGGAGCGCGGGACGCCCTGGCCGAGGCGGCGACCGCCGCCCGGGGACTTCCTGTCGGAACTGACCTGATCCTCGCCGCCTGTGTTCGCGACGAGGCGGGGGCCGCGGCTGTGCTGGGGCGGCTCGGGGTTGACCCGGAGGCGGTGCTGGCCCGGCTGGCTCAGGTGGGATCCGGGGAGGCCCCGTCCCCGGCGTAACCGGTTCGAAGCAGAGATGAGATCGCCGCTCCGAGGTCCTCGGGGCTTCGGTCGGGCCGGATTGGGCATAATGCGCTTGTGATCGGCACGGCGACCCGCCCCATACCCGCCCAGGTCCCGCAGCATCGGCTGGCGGACCCTGCCCCTGCCGGGGTCGAGGAGATGTTCCGTGTACCCGTTTGAGCGATTCACCGAGAAGGCGAAGAAGGTCCTGACCCTGGCCCAGGATGAGGCCGAGAAGTCGCACCACTCCTATATCGGCACCGAGCACCTCCTGCTCGGTCTTCTGCGCGAGGGAGACGGGCTGGCGGCCAAGGTCCTGGCCAACCTCGGGGTGGAGATCGACAAGGTCCGCAGCACCATCGAGTCGGTCCTGGGCCGCAACGAGCGGGTGATCGTCCAGCAGATCATCCCCACCTCTCGGGTCAAGAAGGTGATCGAGATCGCCTTCGAAGAGGCCAAGCGGATGAACAACACCTACGTGGGCACCGAGCACCTCCTGCTCGGCCTTCTCATCGAGGGCGAGGGGATCGCAGCCCACGTCCTGGAGGATTTGGGGGCCAGCCTGGAGAAAGTCCGGCAGGAGATGGAGGGCATCCTCCGGGAACAGGGGCTCGAGGACGACCCCCGAACCGAGCACAAGCGCACCACCAAGACACCCCTTTTGGACCAGTTCTGTCGCGACCTGACGGAATTGGCCGAGAAGGACCAGTTGGACCCGGTGATCGGGCGCGAGGTGGAGATCGAGCGAGTGGTCCAAATCCTCTCCCGGCGGACCAAGAACAACCCGGCCCTGATCGGGGAGCCGGGGGTGGGCAAGACGGCGATCGCCGAGGGGCTGGCGCAGGCCATCATCCATCAGGAGATCCCCGAGTCCCTCGCCCACAAGAGGGTGCTCACCCTGGACATGGGTGCCCTGGTGGCGGGCACGAAGTACCGGGGTGAGTTCGAGGAGCGGCTGAAGAAGATCCTGGACGAGATCCGCTCCTCCAAGGAGGTGGTCCTCTTCATCGATGAGCTCCACACTCTGGTGGGGGCGGGGGCTGCCGAGGGTGCCATCGACGCGGCCAACATCCTCAAGCCGGCTCTGGCTCGGGGCGAGATTCAGTGCATCGGGGCCACCACTCTCAATGAGTACCGCAAGTACATCGAGAAGGACGCCGCCCTCGAGAGGCGCTTCCAGCCGGTCTACGTCGATGAGCCCAAGCTCGAGGAGACGGTGGAGATCCTGACCGGGGTGCGGCCGCTCTATGAGAAGCATCACCGGGTCACGATCACCAACGATGCCCTGCAGGCCGCGGCCGAGCTTTCGGGCCGGTATGTGAGCGACCGCTCGTGGCCGGACAAGGCGATCGACCTCATCGACGAGGCCAGCGCCCGGGTGCGGATGAAGCTCACCACAACTCCACCGGAGCTGCGAGCCCGGCAACGCCACATCCGCTCACTCCAGGCCCGGAGAGACCAGTCCATGGAGAAGCGCGACCTGGACGATGCCGGCCGCATCGATCAGGACCTCAAGCAGTTGCGGGCTGACTACGCCCGGGATGAGGCGGCCTGGCGCGACGAGCTGGGCCAGACGGTGGCCACGGTCACTGACGAGAACATCGCCGACATCGTCTCCTCCTGGACCGGGGTGCCGGTGAGCCGGCTCGTGGAGGCGGAGACCAAGCGGCTTCTGGCTATGGAAGGGGAGATCCACAAGCGCTTGATCGGCCAGGAGGAGGCGGTCAAGGTCGTCTGCCAGGCGGTGCGCCGCGCCCGGGCGGGCCTCAAGGACCCACGCCGCCCCATCGGCTCCTTCATCTTCCTCGGCCCCACCGGGGTCGGCAAGACAGAACTGGCCCGGAGCCTGGCCAGCTTCCTATTTGAGAGCGAGGACGCCCTCATCCGCTTGGACATGTCAGAGTTCGCCGAGCGGCACAGCACCGCCCGACTGGTTGGCTCGCCGCCCGGATACGTGGGCTACGACGAGGGGGGGCAGCTGACGGAGGCGGTGCGCCGCCGTCCCTACAGCGTCATCCTCTTCGACGAGATCGAGAAGGCCCACCCCGACTTCTTCAACATGCTGCTGCAGATCCTTGAGGACGGCCGGCTCACGGACGCCAAGGGGAAGGTGGTCAACTTCGCCAACACCATCATCATCATGACCAGCAACCTTGGGATCCAGGGGGTTGGCTCCAACATCTCGATGGGCTTCCAGCCCTCGACTCCGGGGCCGGCGGGGGAGGATCCCGCCCACGTCAAGATGCGGGAACGGATCACCGATGAACTGAAGCGCGCCTTCCGACCGGAGTTCCTGAACCGGGTCGACTCTGTGGTGGTCTTCCACCGACTCACCGCTGACGAGTGTCGCCGGATCGTCGACCTGATGCTGGTCCGGGTCCGAGATCACCTCCAGCGCCAGGGGCTGAGCCTGCTGGTCACCGAAGAGGCCAAGGCGGCGATGGTGGAGCAGGGGTTCGACAAGGTCTACGGAGCCCGCCCCCTCCGCCGCGTGATCCAGACCGAGATCGAGGACCCCTTGAGCGAGGAGCTTCTCCGCACCGAATTCTCGATCGGGGATCTGGTGACCATTGACGTGGAGGACGGCAAGCTGAGGACCCACGTGGTCCCGGGACCGCCTCCCCCCGATGAGCCCAGCCCGATCGTCACCGCCGAGGCGGAGCCCGCCGGTGCCGGAGCGGCAGGCGGCTCCTCCGCTGATGGCGGCAGCCCCGACTGATCACCCGGAGGGGACGCCCTCCGGCCGCGACCACGCGCCGGTGGCCAGGCTGGCCTCAGATCCCCGGGGCCGCCCTGACCGGATCGCGAGTCTGGTCGGGATGTGCCTGGGAGCGATCGGGGGCACTCTCTACTCCACGGTTCTGATCGAGAAGATCCAGGGGCCCCTCCACGCCTGGCCTGGCGACCTGATCGCCGTCGCAGCGGGCCTCGGGCTGGGATGCACGCTCGGATACGTGCTCGGACCGAACCTCACGGTCCGCCCGTACTTCTGGGCTGAGGATCAGTTGACCACCCTTCCGCTCTCGGAGCTGGTGGGACTGCTGGTCGGGGTTATCGTGGCCCTCGGAATCAGTGCCCTGGTGGCGCTCATCGCCGCCGGGCTTCCCTACGGTCTGGGGTGGGTGGTGGCGGTTCTAGTGGCGGTGGTGCTGGTACCGCTGGGGCTCTCTGTCGGGCGCCGCCGCCGCCGCGAGCTCTCTAGGCTCGGCCTTCCGATGGCTGGCGGTGGCCCGCCTCTGGCCCGCGTCGTGGTGGACACCAGTGCGGTCATCGACGGGCGGCTGCTGGATCTGGCCCGAGCGGGGTTCTGCCTGTACGAGCTCGTCATCCCCCAGTTCGTGCTCAGCGAACTTCAGGCGGTGGCCGACTCGGGGGATCCCATCCGGCGCGCCCGGGGCCGGCGGGGGATCGCCATGCTCGAGGAGCTTCGCTCCCTGCCCGGGCTCCAGCTGTCTTTTCCGGAGGTCGATTATCCCTCGATGCCAGAGGTCGATTCCCGCCTGGTGCGCCTGGCTCGGGAGCAGGGTGCCTCCATCCTGACGGTGGACTTCAACCTGGACCGGGTCGCCCAGATCGCCGGCATTCCGGTCCTCAACCTCAACCAGCTGGCGACCGCCCTCAGGCCGGCGATGGTCGCGGGGGAGCGGGTGGAGGTTGACGTGGTCAAGGAGGGACGGGAGCAGGACCAAGGGGTGGGGTACCTTGAGGATGGCACCATGCTGGTCGTGGAGGGCGGGCGCCAGCGGGTGGGAGAGCGCGTGCTGGTCACCGTCCGAAGCGTGATCCAGACAGCCTCCGGGAGGATGGTGTTCGCCCAGGTGGACGAAGATGGCGCGGATACAGCGGGGCAACGCCGCTCCCGGCGGCGGGGCCGCGCCGAAGGGACCCCCACTCCCTGAGCGCGGCACAGTCAGCAGGCGCCACCGCGATCGTGGCCGCTGCGGGGAGCGGGAGCCGCTTCGGCGGAGCCAAGCTCTGGGCGGACCTCGCGGGTAGCCCTGTTCTGGCCTGGGTACTGCGAGCCCTCGGCGACCCGGCCAGCGGGGTCACCGAGCTGGTGGTGGTTGCAGACCCCACAGACCACCGCCGGGTGGTTGAGGTGGGTGCGGCGGTCGCTCCTCGCCTGGGGTGCGTCTGCGTCGCCGGCGGCGGGCGTCGCCAGGACTCGGTTCGCAACGGGTTGGAGGCGTCCACCCGGGATTTGGTACTGGTGCACGACGGCGCCCGTCCCGGCGTGACTCCGGAGCTGGTGGCCAGGGTGCTGGCCTCGGCCCGCCGGCACGGCGCTGCCACCGCCTGCGTGCCTGTGGCCGATTCCACCGCCCGCGTGGGGGGAGGGTTCGTGGAGGAGGTGTTCGAGCGCTCCGGCCTGGGCGCCATCCAGACACCCCAGGCCTTCATCCGCGAACTTCTGCTCCAAGCCCACCAACGGGCTGCGGAGGCGGATCTCAGCGCCGATGATGATGCCGCCCTGATCCTGGCTCTCGGCCACGGGGTGGCGGCGGTGCCCGGAGATCCGCGCAACCTCAAGGTGACGAGAACCGAGGACCTGATGGCGCTCCGAGCGTGGCTGGCGGCCTCCGACGGGGTGATCCGGTGAAGCCGTTCCCGGGGATCGGGCTGGGGCTCGACGTCCATCGCTTCGGGGGTCCCGGACCACTTCGACTCGGCGGGGTGGAGGTGGACCATCACACTGGGCTCATCGGGCACTCAGACGCGGATGTCCTGCTGCATGCCATCGCGGACGGGGTCCTGGGGGCTTCCGGACTTGGCGACCTCGGGGACCATTTCCCCCCCACCGAGGAGCGCTGGCGAGGCGTCTCTTCCGTGGAGCTGCTGGGCCGGGTGGTGGAGATGGTCTCCCGGGCTGGGCTTTCTGTCCGAGGAGTGGACGCCACTGTGGTAGCCCAGGAGCCCCGGCTCCAGCCCTACCGGCTGGCGATGGTAGACGCGGTAGCCCGTGCTCTGGGCTGCCCTCCCGAGATTGTCTCGGTCAAGCTCAAGACCAGCGATGGCCTCGGCCTCACCGGGCGGGGAGAGGGAGTGGTGGCGCTGGCGGTGGTCTCAGTGGCACCGGCGGGTCCCACCAACGCTCCGTAGGATGGGATGAGGTGACGCAGAGGATCTACAACTCGATGTCCGAGCGGGTGGAGGAGTTCACGCCCCTTGAGCCCCGGCGGGTGGGGATGTACACCTGCGGGCCCACGGTCCATGACCGAGCCCAGATCGGCAACCTGAGGACCTTTCTGGCAGAGGACCTGCTGCGGAGGCAGTTGGAGTACCAGGGCCTGGAAGTGAACCAGGTGATGAACATCACCGACGTCGACGACAAGATCATCGCCAAGTCCAGAGCGGCCGGTCAGAGCCTGGAGGAGTTCACCGCCCACTTCGTGACCGCCTTCTTCCGAGA
>JAJZGN010000054.1 GCA_021798435.1 bacterium
TCAGCAACTGTCACCGGTGGGGTCCTGGCTCGGGTCACGGCTGCGGAAGGGGTCGACCTTCTGCACCGATTGGGCGCTTAGCTCCGGGCTCAGCCAGCTGCCCACCAGGGGCAGCCAGGAGAGGTTGGGGCGGTAGGCGAGAGAGACCACGACGTCACCGTCCGTCAGGGAGCCGCGGACCGGCGTCCCCCGCCGGCAGAAGGTGTCCTGGCGCCCACCCAACCCAAGCCAAATGAAGTACGAGTTCGGCACGGCGGCGGCCGGGGCCGGCAATGGTCCGGCGCACCTGCCGGCGAAGCGATCGGTCAGGGTGGCGGGGATCAGGCCACCGCTGTCGGAGACGGAGGTCTCCAGCTGCAGCCGGGAATCGGTGCAAGCCGCGGTGGCATCGGGAGCGCGCGCCGCCACCAGGGCCGCGGCGGAGGCGGCGGCGGCCATAGCCAGCTGGGTCCTGGCCACCTGCACCACGGCGGCGGCGGCCAGACCCAGGAGCAGCAGGATGGGAAGGACCAGGGCCAGCTCCACCAGGGCCTGGCCCCGGACCGACCTCTGCGGTCTCAAGCCAGCCCCTCGACCTGCAAGCGGAGCCGGGCGCTCACCTTCTGCAAGTCAAGACCTGCCCCGCTGAACCAGGGCAGGAGGGTGCGCATGGTCCCCGTGATCCAGACGTCGACTGCTCGGGGAGGCCAGGAGGTGTAGGCGACGCAGACCCTGAGCCGGCCTGGCGGCCCCGGCTGGGCGCAGGAGCGCATGGAGAGGGAGGCGCCGAAGCAACCCGAGGAGCGGCAGGCGGGGTTCTGGGGCCCATCCAGATCACGTGGTGCCGGCCCAAAGCCCAGGGCGGAGTTGGCGACACCACAGGGCTCCGCGGTCCCGGCAATCGGGCTGCCATCCCGGTAGAGGACGCAGTCCGCTCCGATCCCGCAGCCCGTGGCTCCACCGCCCGGGCAGGGTAGGAGCTCGTCCATACCGAGCCGGGTCGAGGCCAGCGAAGCCAGGGCGGCGGACTGCCCTTCCTGCAGCCGCTGCAGCGGGTCGCCGGCCACCAGGGCCGCGGAGGCCGCCCGGGCGCCGCTGAGGGTGGCGCTCTGGATCCCCTCCTGGCTCAGGGCGGAAACCCCAAGCTGGGCCGCCCCAAGTACCGCCAGAAGGAAGATGCCGCTCCCGATGGCCATCTCCACCATGGCCTGGCCTGAACTCCGGGTCCGTCGCCCGGAGTTCATGAGAACGCCTGTCCGAACTGGGAGATGGCCGGGAACAGGACGATGAGGATGAAGGGCAGGAGGATGCAGGCCGCCACCGGCAGAAGCATGGCCACCAGCGCCCGACGCCCCTCCTCGGTGACTCGATCGCGCTGGCGGTCCCGCAGCCCGCGAGCCAGGTTGCCCAGCGGGGCGCCGGTGGCGATCCCCTCGGCGCGCTGGATCCTCACCACAGCCGCCAGGGCCGCGAGCGCCGCGACCCGATAATTCGCGGCGGCCCGCTCCAGCTCGCCGTCAAGTGGCGGACTTCCGGGGGTCGCGGAGCGGATTAGACAGCCCCGGATGATGGCGGCCGCCGGGCCGGCGCTCCGGGCCACCACCAGCTCCATCGCCCGGCGGGCTCCGACTCCGCCCCCGGCCTGCTCCAGGGCCATCAGGTCCACCAGGAGCGGCAGTTCTCCCAAGATCGCGGTCTGCCGCCGCCGCGCCGAGCGCTGCAACCCACCAGCCACGATCAGTGGTGGCAAGGCCACGATCAGCAGCAGCTGCACCGGCCAGGAGATGGTCAGAGCCAGGAGAGTCGCCAGAAGCAGCACCGCGGCCTCGGCGGCCAGCATCCAGCCGAGCAGCTCCTCCGCGACCAGTTCGGAGCCCGCTCGGTCCAACTCCCGCCGCACCCTCTCCCGCAGGTCCGCGGGCAGATGACCGCCAGCCCGGGCCAACCACCCCGGGCGGGAGGCCGTGCCACTTCCGGACTGCAGGCGGCGCCGCCTGGAGGAGACCACCCGCTCCCCCCAGGTTCGCTGGCGAGGCCAGACCCAGCCGGCCAGCCCCACCAGCACGGCCGCGCCCGCCGCCCCCAGCAAGACGGGCCAGCCCGCCGCGAGCTGGGCCAGCAGTGCGGCCAGGGAGGCCGGCGCGATCCCGGACCTCACCCTGAGCCCTCCGTCGCCTCGTCCGCACGGCCCGCGGACCTGACTGGCCGGAGGACGCCCAGCTCTGGCTCCGGTAGGCGCAGGATCCAGAGCATCCACAGGTAGCCGGCCACGATGAGCCCGAGAAGCAGTGAGAGCAGGAGCTGGCCCGAGAGCGAGGAATAGGGGGCGAGGTAGCCGGGGTTGACCACCCTCAGGACCAGAAGAAGGCATATGGGCATGGCGGCAATCACCATCGCCCCCAGGCGCCCCTGAGCCTGCTCCGCCCGCAGCTGACGCTGCACCGCCTCGAGCTGATGGGCGGAGCGGGAGAGCTCGTCCAGGAGGGGAGTGAGCCGGCCACCCGACCGGCTCCCGACCGCGAGAGCCGTGGCGATCAGGGTGAAGAGAGGTTGGCTGATCCGAAGCTGAGCTTCCAAGAGCGCCTGCTCCAAGGAGACCTGCCGCTGCCGTCCGACGATCGTCTGCAGCTCCGCGCGGAGCAGGGTGGGACCGCTCTCGGAGAGGGCCTCCAGGGCCTGCCGGACGCTCTGCCCCGCAGCCAGCAGCTGCACCAGAAGGTCGACCAGGGCGACCAGGGCCTCGCGCTCTCGCCCGCGCCGGCGCAGTCGGCGTACCGCGTCCAGGCTCAGGCAACCGGCGCCCGCCATGGCTCCGACCACCAGGCTGGGTACCGCCAGGCCCAGGACCACCCACATGAGGACGGCGGCGGCGGCGCCGCCGCCGCCGGAGAAGATGAGGGCCCCCCGCGAAGGAAGCTGGGCACGCCGCGCTCTGGTATGTCCTTCCCTCTGGGAGGAAGGCTGCGCCGGCGAGGCTGACCACCAACCGGCGAGGGGGCCACCGAGGAGTAGGGCGGCCGTGCCGGCCCCGGCGATCCCGGCGGAGGCGGCCAGCAGCAGGGCCAGGTTCACGAGAGCGGGGGGGAGTATGTCGGAGCCGCGGTGGGAAGTGATCCCAGGTCCACCCCGGCCGCCTGCAGCTTGTCGCCTATCTTGGGCGCGAGGTCGTCCAACCGCCCCACGAGCCACTGCCACTCGCCTCGGCTGCGACGGTAGCGGCAGAACTCGTCGACCACCGGCAGCTCGGCCTCCACCTGGCCGGTGACGAGGCCCACGGAGTGGACCACCCGGCAGTCGGATCCGTCGGCACGTCGGAAGCGGCTGAGATGGATCACCAGGTCGACCTTGGCGGCGATCTCCCGGGCCACGGCGCTGGGGTCGGCGCGCGCCTGGGCGGGGTGGCGGCGGACCAGACCCGCCAGCCGCAGGAGCGCGTCCCGGGCGCTGTTGGCGTGCAGGGTGGTGCCGCTCCCGTCGTGACCGGTGCCCATGGCGTCGATGACATCGAGAGCTTCGGCCCCCCGGCACTCGCCGACGAATATCCGGTCGGGCCTCTGGCGGAGGGCGTTGCGCACCAGCTGCTGGATGCTCACCTCCCCGCTGCCTTCGGTGTTGGGGTCCCGAGCCTCGAGGGAGATGGTGTTGGAGCGCCCGCCGTTGGGGGTCCGCACGTGAAGCTCGCGCTGGTCCTCAATGGTTATGACCCGCTCCCACTCGGGCACTTCGGCGATCAGGAGCCGCAGCATGGTGGTCTTCCCCGACCCGGTGCTGCCGGAGACCACCATGCTGAGGCGGGCTCTCACCGCCGCCTGGAGCAGCGGGAGCAGCTCCCAGGGGAGGGCCCCGGCGAGGGCCAGATCGGAGAGGCGCCCGAAGCGGCCCAGCTGGTGGCGCCGGATCGTGACCGCCATCGGAACAGCTACCGGAGGCAGCACGGCGTTCAGCCGGGAGCCGTCCTCCAGCGTGGCCGTGACCATGGGGTTGGCACGGTCCAGGTGCGCGGCTCCGGCACCCAGCAGGTGCTGAACGGTGGTGAGGAGCGCCTCCTCGCTGGAGAATCGCACCCCGGAGTCGAGCTGGACGCCATCCCGGACCACCAGGACCTCTCCCGGTCCGTTGACGATCACCTCCTCCACCAGTGGATCGGAGAGCAGCTCGTGGAGCGGCCCGAGCGGGGCAACCTCGGCCATCAGCCGGCGGCGCAGGGCGGCGTAGCCTTCCGAGTCCAGCACCGGGTCCAGGAGTCGAGGTGCCGCCGCGTGGTAGGCCTGGACCTCGCGCTCCACCAGCTCCTGAATCCACACCCGGTCGGTTGCCACCAGCTGGGGCTCCCGGCGGTCCATGAGCCGCCCGGCGATGCCCGAGCGGATCTGGGCCAGGAGGCGCCGCTCCGCGGCGGCCAGCCCGCTGTCCACCCAGTCCTCGGAAGGCGGGATCGCGAGGGTCACGCGCTGGAAGACTCCGGCCTCAGCGTCGAAGGCAGTGCGCCCGACCGGTGCCGGGGAGTGTCCTCCCCATCCAGGACCTCTAACATCCGGGTCGCCGCTCGGCGCAGGGGGGAGGCGAGGGCACCTCCGAGGACGGGGGGCAGCAGGCGCTCCTCGGCGGAGCGCACGGCGGCCAGGTCGAAGGGCACGAGGCCCAAGAGCGATAGCCCGTACTCTCGGGCCAACCATTCCCGGGCCCGAGTGGGGAGTCCCAGACCGGCACGGTTGACGATCACCATCTGGGGCTTGGACCGGAGAGGGCGTCCGAAGGAAGACGAGAGGCAGCGGTCCAGGCGGTCGGCACCCAGCGGCGACCCGTCGACCACCCACACCAGGGCCTGGCAGCGAAATGCGATCGCGGCGGCGGCCTCGGAGTGCAGCGGTCCAATATCGACCAAGACCAGCGAGTAGCGGTCGGCCAAGAGGCCCAGCACCACCTCCAACCCGGGCAGGAGTGACCCCACCGGCCCTCCTGGCTCGCCCCGGCCGGCGAGCACTGCGAGTCCGCGGTGCGACTGCAGGCTCCGCTCGAGCGCGGCTTGGTCGACCGGCCGGAGGGTGGCCTCGTGGACCAGGTGGAAGAGAGAGCGGTCCTCCACCAGCCCCATCTGGGCCGCCACCATTCCGAGCCGGGGATCGGCGTCAACCAGGGCCACCGACCGGCCCGCGCCCGCCACCGCCAGGCCGAGGCTGACGGCCAAGGTGGTGACGCCCGACCCCCCTCCCGGGCCCACCACCCCCACGACCCGACCCCCTCTGCCTGGCGAAGGGTCATCCCAGTCGATGGGATGACTCGTCGCTGGCGCTCGCCTCATTCTCAAGGGATGCGACCCGTGGTGCCAGCGGCAGGACAGGCGGCGAGACTCAAACCGCCACGGATCTCCTGCAGGGCGAGAGCGGGGCTGGAGATGGGCTGCTCCACCCCGGGGCAGACCGCCGACCCCGCGGGCACTGCCCAGATGGGCTGAGTGGCGTCCAGCAGAAGCCAAGGGCTCACCTCGGAGGGTGGGACGTCGAAGGTAACGGTATGTGCCCCCGAGTTCGCTGCCAGCAGGGAGACCCCCTGCGCGAGAGGGACCACGCACCCCGCGGGAGCAGAGGTGGGACATATCGACCCCGGGGACCCCGCGCCGCCCCCCTGGCCCCAGACCGCGAGAAGGTCCACCCTGCTGCCTGCTCCGAGCCCGCTGGGCATGGAGGCCAGGGTGAGGGTCAGCTGGCGAAGATCGGCCGAGGCTCCCATGGCCAGGTCGTGGCGAAGGATGAGGGCCCCGGCGGGAATCCGCACCAGCGCCACGGCCCCCGCGACCTCCCGATAGCTGGCCTCGGGGATGGCGTCTGCCAGACCGGCCCTACCGAGCCTGACCAGCGCTCCGCCCGGGGCCAGAAACGCGGTGTCTGCCTGGATCACCTGGCCGGGTTCGATAGCCTGCGCCGCCACCAGCACCCGCACATCGCCGCCCTGGGCCTCGATCTGCAGGGCCAGGAGGCCGACGAGGGCCGCGGCAAAGGTCAGAAGACCCACCACTGCTGCGACCCGCCACCTCACCGCTCCGCTCCCCACGCCCAGCCGCCCCCGGCCCTTCGGGGCCTCGCCTCCGGCGTCAGCCCGATGGCAGCCGATTCTGCGCTTCCGCCGACCGCTGCGGGAAGGGTGTGGGGGGTTACGGATCCGTAAACTTGGAGGCCCGGGGTGGCGGACCTCATGCCGGGCGGAGCGTCTGGCGGGGTCGGCGCAACCTTGCGATCCCCCGCTTGTAGAGTCCGCGGACCCGCTCGCGGGGAACTCCCCACGAGTCTGCGATGTCCTGGGTGCTCCGCCCCTCGAGGACGTGGGCTCGGACCACCTCCGCTTGGCGCGGCGTCAGCTGGCCGAGGAGGGTGCAGACCTCGTCTCTCGATGCGACCTCGGCCGCAGGGTCAGTGGCGGGGTCCCGAAAGGCGGAGTGACTCGGGTTCAGCTCCAACAGCTGCTCCAGCGCCGGCCCGCGGTACCGCTGACGCACGAGGTCCGCTTCCCAGCGGTGATGCCACCTGTGGAAGGCGATGCTGCGCAGCCAGGCTCGGAGCGCCACCTCGCGATCCCCCTGGAAGGTGTGGATCCGCACGATGGCGGTGACGAAGACGTCCTGGACCAGATCGCGGCGGTCCTCCGGCGGGCGGCGCCGGAAACACCTCTCCACATCGCCGGCGTAGGCGGTGAACATCCACGCTATGGCGTCCTGGTCGCCGCGCCGCAGGGCCGCGATTCGCGCGCTGAAATCCTCTTCCACCAATCGGCCTCCCAGAGCGGGCCTCCCACCGGCCCCAGGCGCCGCAGTCTGCGGCGGCCTCCGCTCGCCTTCGGCCCTGCTCATCCCCGGACGCATCCCCGGTTGTGCCCCTGTGACGCACGGTTTGTGCAGAGGAGTCAGAGCGCGTACCCTGGCGGGCTGAGGCTGGGAGAGGGAATGGGCGGCAGCAAGGCGACGGTGTTGGCGGTGGACGACGATCCGCTGTGCCTGGACTCTCTGCGCGCCTTGTTGGAGGCCGACGGGCGGACCGTGCTCACCGCTCCCAGCGGGCGAGCCGCCCTGGCGCTCGCGACCCGCCAGCGCCCCGACCTCATCGTCCTTGACTACGCGATGCCTGAGATGACCGGCCTGGAGGTCCTGCAGGCGCTGCGGAAGGTCGGGGACCAGGTCCCCGTGATCCTGCTGAGCGCCAAGAGCGACCCCTACGACAAGGCCGCCGGCTACGCCAGCGGGGCGGATGTGTGCATCGGGAAGGAGGAGGACTTCGCGGTTCTGCGCTCGGCCATCGCCCGCCACCTGGACCGGGGCGGCCCCAGCGCCCCGCGCAGCGAGTTCCCGGGACTGGTGGTCGACTGGTCCACCTGGACCTGCATCGTCGACGGGGAGGAGGTCCACCTTCCCCCACGACTCTTCCGGCTGCTGGGGGCGCTGGCGAGCCGTCCCGGCGTGGTCCTGCGCAAGGAGCAGCTGATCGGCCAGGTTTGGGGGCTCAACTCGGACGTCTACAACCGCGCCGTGGACAACGCGGTGGTCGAGCTGCGCCGCCTCATCGGCGACCGCGGGCCGACCCCCCGCCTCATCCATACGGTCCGAGGGGTCGGCTACAAGTTCGACCCCTCGCCGTGACCCGAGCCTGGCGGCCCGCCGAACGGCTGAAGGCCGCCGAGCCGGCCTTTTTCGCGGCTGAGGTGCTGGAGCGCATGCCGGTGCCGGTCGCGGTCTTCGATCATGCGGGCCGCCTCGGCTACGCCAACAGAGCGTTCAGCACCTCCGCGCTGACGGAATCGCTGCTGGACCGCCGCCGCAGGGTGGCGCACCCGCATCTGGAGCGGCTCCGGGTCGACGCGCTGAGAGACCCGGGTCACTCCCACACCTTCGCCATGGCGGGCGAGGATCTCGGGCAGGCGTCCTGGGTCGAGGTTGTCCCTCTCACCACGGCTCCGGGATGGACCGCGGTGGTCGGCAGGAGTGCCCCCGCGGCGCAACCCGTGGAGGCGGCCCTGCCTTCGCCCCGTCTGCTGCTCCATGAGCTCCGGGCACCCCTCTTCGCACTTGACGAGGGGCTGGAGGGCCTGGCCCAGTCTGCGGGGACAGGGGAGATGGCGGAGGTGGTCAGCAGGCTGTCGCGCGCGGCGGCCAGGCTCAGAGGGGTGCTCCAGGGGATCTCCGATCTCGTCCAGGTCGAACGTCTTGGGAATGCGGACTCACCGGCAGAGCTGGTCGACCTGCGCGAGGTGCTGGCCGACGTGGCCGATACCTACTCCCTGCTGGCTGCCGCCAGCGGGCACGAGCTGGCGGTGGAGGTTCCCCCGACTGCCGCCGAGGTCCGGGGGGACCGCGAGCTCCTGGGACGGGCCGTGGGCAACCTCGTGGACAACGCCATTCGCCACACCCCTCCCGGCACCATCACCGCAGGGGTGGCGGTGCGCGGTTCCTTGGTGGTCGTGGAGGTCGCCGACTCGGGCCCGGGCATCCCAGGTGAGCAGCGGCAGCGCATCTTCGAGCCCTTCGTGCGCCTCGGCATGGCCGACTCAGCAGGGGCCGGCAGCGGCCTCGGCCTGGCCGTGGTCCGCACGATCGCGATGGCCCATGGGGCGGGGGTCACCGTCGACTGTGGGCCGGAGGGCGGAGCCCTGTTCCGGCTTGCATTCCTGGCCCGCGGCTCCGACCGCCGGTCCCGGATGCCTCCCTGACCGCAGCTCGCGCGTCCGCGGACGCGCGAGCCATCCCGGCTTCCGCCGGCCGGCTAAACTGGCAGGCGGCCCGCATGGCTCAATTGGTTAGAGCAGGGGACTCTTAATCCCAAGGTTCCAGGTTCGAGTCCTGGTGCGGGCACCACATGTTGAACTCGAGCCGCTCCCATCTGGCGACGCCTGACGCCCTGCCAGACTCGGTAGACGGCAGTTTGGAGGGCAGCCAGGGGCGGCGCGGGAACGCACCGTCCGCACCTCCAAGGACGCCTGCCCGCCGCACGGGCAGCCGAGAGGAGAGCATCCACCAGCGGGGAGACGTCCGGTGGGTGGCTTCCGTGGCCGAGGCGTCGGGCCGTAGCGCGTACCGGTACGCGCCCACCTGGGCCGGGGCGGCGGGCGAGCTGGCGTCGACGCGTCGTGCCGTCCAGGAGAACAATCCCCGGCCGCTCTTCGGCCGCTCCCCGGCTGAGCTACCGCAAGTCACCTCCTCCGTCAAGAAGGTGGCGAGGAATGACCAGACGAGGGGTTGGACTCCAACAGCTGGACGGCCGTTACCCGTCGGCTCGCGGAATTGATGATGGCTGAGCCCACGACAGATTCCCAGCCATCTTGGGGTGGACCCGAAACGAGGACGACCCACAGATCCTGCGGGCCCGTTGACGAGTACGCCGAGGTGCTATCGATCTTCACCATTCTTGCGCCCGCCACGTAGAAGCCACCCGTTACCTGGAGGCCGTGGACCGGCGGACCGCCATCGCCGGTTGGCCAATGGGCCTGCAGGGCCACTTTGGCCACCCAGTTCGGCACGGTCTCGCTCGTCAGGAGTCCGTCGGTCGCGGAGGTGGCTTGGATCCGGACACCACCCGGCGCCACCACCGAGCTGGTGGTCAGCCCCACAGGTTGGAGCCGGGCCACGACGCCAAGGGAGACGATCGCTGCCACCACCAAAGCCATCGGTACAGCTAGCCGAGGGTGCCACCTACCCTTGCGACGCGTCAGCACCCCGGGTCGGGTGGACGTGGCGCGCGCCCGCCGCAGCGCCGCATCCATCCGATTCGTGAGGAAGGAACTAAGCCTGATCTCGAGCTCAGCGTCGCTGCTCTTCACGACATACTCCTCCTCATAGTGGCCAGAGCGCGGGCCAGATGACTGCGGGCCGTCCCCGGTCGGCACCCCAAGATCCGCGCGCATTCATCCAACGTGTAGCCGTGGAAGAAGTGGAGCACCACGACCGCTCGCTGGCGCCGGGAGCAGCTGGCGAACCCAATGGCCAGGTCGTGATCCTCCGGGCCATCCGCCACCCCGACCGGGTCATCGGGGGAGCGCGGAGTGAGTAGCCCACGCCGAAGCTGGAGCCTCCGCCAGCTCACGGCCCGCCGCACGCAGATTTGCAGAAGCCACGGTTCGCGCCGACTGGGATCGTGGAGCATGAGCCACTTCTTCCAGGCCGCCTCCAGACTCTCCTGAGCAATATCCTCAGCGAGCCCCCAGTCCCCGACAATGGCAAATGCTGTGGCGACGAGACGGGGCCAGGTGGCTGCCGCGACGCCATCGAAGGTGCCGTACCCCGCGTCGGACCTGGATGGAACTGTTGGAAGCGAGTCGTCCATGACCTTAAGACGTCCCCAAATCGTCGATGGTTTACCCGAACCGCTCACGCCCGAACGTTCAAGGGGCAACCAACGACTCGAGGCCTAGCAGCTTGCACGCTTCTTGGAAGTCAGGGTCGTCGATCTCAAGCGGCTCGGTGGCCACTACCGCGATCGGAGTCTCGGCGGCGGGTGGGGTGGGCTCGAAGATCGCCCAGTTGGCCAAGTCGTCGCCGAGTC
>JAJZGN010000055.1 GCA_021798435.1 bacterium
TGGGCAGCACCTGACCGTCGGGGTCTTGAAGGATGTAGGAACGGGAGCCGTGGAGCACACCCGGAGTGCCCAGCCCCAGGCTGGCGCCGTGGGCGCCGGGCTGGGGGCCGCGCCCTCCGGCCTCCACGCCCAGCAGCTGGACCTCGGAGTCGGCCAGGAACGCGGCGAAGATCCCGATCGCGTTGCTGCCCCCCCCGACGCTGGCGACCACCACCTCCGGCAGCCGGCCCGTGAGCTCCAGCACCTGGGCGCGCGCCTCACTGCCGATCACAGACTGCAGCGTCCTTACCAGCCAGGGGTAGGGATGGGGTCCCACCGCCGATCCGATCACGTAGTGGGTGTCGCGCACATTGGTGACCCAGTCCCGGATGGCCTCCGAGGTGGCGTCCTTGAGGGTGGCCGCGGGGTCGCCGACCGGCTCGACCCGGGCCCCCAGCAGCTTCATCTTGGCGACGTTCACCGCCTGACGGCGCATGTCCTCGCGCCCCATGTAGACGATGCAGTCCATGCCCAGGAGGGCGCAGGCCGTGGCGGTGGCCAGCCCGTGCTGACCGGCACCTGTCTCGGCCACGATGCGACCCTTCCCCATCCGCTGGGCCAGGAGCAGCTGGCCGAGGGCATTGTTCAGCTTGTGGGCCCCGGTGTGGAGGAGGTCCTCGCGCTTCAGCCAGACCGGACGCCCGGCCCGCTCGGAGAGTCGGCGGGCGTGGTGAAGCGGGGTGGGCCTGCCGGCGTATCCCGCCTCCAGCCGGTAGAACTCGGCGAGGAACTGGGGATCGTCGAGCGCCTCCACCGCCGCCGCCTCCAGCTCTTGGAGGGCTGGCACCACTGTCTCCGGGACGAAGCTGCCCCCGAATTCACCGTACCGTCCCCTGGGGGGCGGGGCGGTCACGATGAGGCGACCGGGGCCGTTCACGCCCCCTCCCCTGCCTTGCGGGCCTCGGCCACGAAGCGCGCCATCAGCTGGCGGTCCTTGCGTCCGGGGGAGGACTCCAGCGACGTGCTGGCGTCCACCCCGTGGGGGCGGACCGCCTTCACCGCCTCAGCCACGTTGTCCGGGGAGAGGCCGCCGGCGATCCACACCGGACGGTGGCTGGCCAGGGCCGCCGCCACCGCCAGGTCCGCCGGGGCGCCCGTGCCGCCGGTGCCGTCCGATGCCAGGGAATCCACGAGGAGCGGAAGGTCGGGCCACCATTCTCCCGACCGGGAAAGCGCCAGGCGGTCGCCGGGTACGAAGGGCAGGATCGGCACCGGAAGCTGGGTGATCAGCTCCCGGGGGCAGCTGCGGAGGTGGACTTGCAGCGCCGTGAGGTGACAGCCGGCGGCCAGCTCGGCCAGCTCGGTCGGGCTCGCATCCACCAGCACCCCGAAGCGGTCTGCGGCCCCCCCCACATAGTCGGATATCTCCCGCGCCCGCTGGAACGAGACCCTCCTCGGGCTGCCGGGATGAAGCACGATCCCAATGGCGTCGGCGCCGGCGTCCAGCGCCGCCCGGGCATCCTCCCTGGTGGTGATCCCGCAGATCTTGACCCTCAACCCGCCCCTCCCCCCACCGCCAGAAGCTCCCGAAGTTGCGCCGCCGGGTCCAGGGCTCGCATCAGGGCCTCGCCGACCAGGACCGCGTCGGCACCGCAAGCTTCCAGACGGACCAGGTCGGAATGGCTCGATATGCCGGACTCCGAGATGAGAATGGCTCCCGGCGGGGCGAGCGGGGCCAGCCGCTCGGTGGTCCGGAGGTCGACCGTGAGCCGGTCCAGGTCCCGGTTGTTGATCCCCACCAGATCCGCTCCCAGGCTGGCGACCAGTCGCATCTCCCTCTCATCGTGGACCTCCACCAGGGCGTCCATGCCCAGATCGCGGGTGATCTGGAGGCAGCTCTGGAGCAGCTCCGGCTCCAGGGCTCGGACGATGAGAAGCACGGCGTCGGCGCCCGCGGCCCGGGCCTCCAGCACCTGCTCCGGCCCGATCAGGAAGTCCTTGCGCAGGACCGGGGCGGCGGAGGCAGACCGCACCGCACGAAGGTCGTCCAGGGAGCCACCGAATTGAGCGGGTTCGGTGAGGACGGAGATCGCTGCGGCCCCCGAGCGGACGAGAGCTTGGGCCAGCTCCACCGGGTCGAGCCCAACCCGCAGGGGGCCCGCGGAGGGTGAGCGTCGCTTCAGCTCGGCGACCACGGCCAGTCCGGGGCCGGCGAGAGCCCTCCGAAAACCACGCGGTTCCGGCGCCCCCGCTGCCAGTTGCTCGAGGCGACCTTGCCCCGGTGTCCGGCGCAGCTCTTCGAGGCGCTCCCGGGAGCTGGCGAGAAGAGGCCCCAGGACCCCGTAGCCGGTGCGAGCCTCCATCAGCCGGCGATCGAGAATGGCGGGAGCCCGGGCCCCACCGCCTCATCCTCGACCTGAACCCCTTCCACCAGGGCGGCAGGGGGGCCCTCCCGGAGGAAGTCGATGTAATCGAGCACCGCCGGCAGCGGGCCCTGGGCAAGGGTCTCCAGCCGCCCATCGGGACGGTTGAGCACCCATCCGACCAGCCCCAACTCGTCAGCCCGGCGGGCAGCATAGGCTCGGAACCCCACCATCTGCACCCGACCGCTCACGAGGCAGCGCCGGCGGACCTCGGAAGGCGCGGGGGAACTCATGCTCCCAAGGTTAAGCGACGTGGAGACGCCTCACTTGAGGACGGTCCCTCCAGCCTCCTCCTGCCGCGCCAGCATGAAGAGCAGGTCCGACAGCCGATTCAGGTAGCGCAACACCTCCGGATTCCCCAGCAGCCCCTGGCGCTGCAGGGAAACCGTGCGGCGCTCGGCCCGCCGCACCAGGGAGCGGGCCAGGTCGATGGCCGCGGCCGCCGGCGAGCCTCCGGGGAGGACGAAGCCCGCGGGTATCCCGACCTCGCGCTCGAGGCGGTGCACCCATCCCTCCAGCCGCTCGGGGGCCTCCCGGGAGAGAACCGGGAAGTGCTTCTCCAGCCGGTCTCGGAGCTGCGGGTCGGTGGCCAGCTCCGCTCCCACCGTGAAGCACTCCCGCTCCAACTCCAGGAGCCCGTCGGCCACCTCGGGCCGGGAGCACATCGCCCGGGCCAGTCCCATGGCGGAGATGGCCTCGTCCAGGGCGCCGTAGGCCTCGGTGCGGGGGTCGTCCTTGGGCACCCGCCCGCCGTAGAGCAGGCTGGTCTCCCCCTGGTCCCCGCCCCCGGTGACGATGCTCACCCGGCGCCGACGGCCGCCATCTCGGGCTGGGCCCACTCCTCCTCGACGTACTTGGTGGCGGCGATGGCAGCGGTGGTGCCGTCGCCTACCGCGGTGGTGACCTGGCGGGTCAGCTGCGCCCGCACGTCCCCGGCGGCGAAGATCCCGGGGATTGAGGTGCGCATGTCAGCGTCGGTCAGGTAGTACCCCTGCGGGTCATGATCCACGTGCCCGGCCACCAGCTGGGTGTTGGGGATGAAGCCGACGAAGATGAACACCCCGCCGACCGGGAATTCGCTCCCCTCGCCGACCCTGACATTGCGGAGCCCGAGGGAGGTGACGCGGATCTCATCACCCTCTATCTTTTCCACCACAGAGTTGAGCAGGAACTCGATCTTGGGGTTCTGCCGGGCCCGCTCTACCAGCAGCGGCTGGGCGCGGAACTCCTCCCGGCGGTGGATCACCGTGACCTTGGAGGCGTAGCGGGTGAGGAACGCCGCCTCCT
Organism: bacterium; assembly: GCA_021798435.1. GTDB lineage: Bacteria > Chloroflexota > Dormibacteria > Aeolococcales > Bog-877 > JAJYXT01. The sequence goes on from JAJZGN010000055.1 coordinate 3,690, forward strand.
CGATCGCCGCGTCCCCTCCCCCCACAACCGCGAGGTGCTCCCCGCGGAAGAACGCCCCGTCGCAGACCGCACAGTAGGAGACGCCGCGGCCGGCGTACTCCTGCTCCCCAGGGACCGCCAATTTGCGGGGCTGGCCCCCGGCGGTGACGATCACCGCCTTCGCGTAGTACGGCTCCTCGTCCTCAACCTCGATCCGCTGCCGCCCGTCGGGCAGCGGGACGATGGAGGACACCCGGGCCGAGACCAGTTCGGCCCCGAAGCTCAGGGCGTGCTCCGCCATCTTGCTCGCCAGCTCCGGTCCGGTGATCGAGGCGAAGCCCGGATAGTCCTCGATGGCCTCAGTGTTCAGCAGCTCCCCACCGGGCAACCCCGCCTCGAGCAGCAGAGTCCGCTTGAGCGCCCGGCCCGCGTACAGGGCCGCCGTGAGCCCGGCCGGCCCACCTCCCACGACCGCGATGTCGTACTCCCGCTCCGTCACGACGCGCCTCCAGATGGCCCCAACTCTCCCTCAGCTTACCCGCTCGGGCAGGCGCCGAAGCCGAGGTCAGCGGGCGAGCGCGCCCTCCAGGGGGTCGGAGCCCACGCCCTGCCGGGAGTAGCGGTCCCAGATCTCGTTACCGCCCCGCTTCCAGCTCACGCTGGGAGCCTCGAGCAACACCCGGTCGACTCGGTCCCGGAGGGACTCCACCCGGGCGATCACCGACTCCAGCAGGGTGTCGGCGAGGTACTGGGGCTGGAGGCCGAGGTCGAGAAGATGTTGGTGCTTGGCGTTGTAGTAGTGCTCCTCCGATTCCACCCTGGGGTTGGGCAGGTGGGAGATCTCGGTCTTGAGCCCGTGGCGTTCGCGCACCGTGGCCACCAGCGCCGCCAGCTCCCGCACACTGAACTGCTCGGTGAACTGGTTGAACACTCGGCATTCGCCCCGCTCGGCAGGGTTCTGCAGGGCCAGGGTGATGCAGGCCATGGTGTCCCGCAGGTCGAGGAAGCCCCGGGTCTGGCCACCCTTGCCGTACACCGTGAGCGGCTCGCCCACCGCCGCCTGAGCGCAGAAGCGATTGAGGGCCGTCCCCCAGATGGAATCGAAGTCGAAGCGCGTGTTGAGTTCGGGGTGGAGGACGGTGTCCTCAGTGTCCACCCCGTACACCACCCCTTGGTTGAGGTCGGTGGCCCTCACCCCCCAGGCTCGGGTGGCGAAGTAGATGTTGTTGCTGTCGTGGACCTTGGAGAGGTGGTAGAAGCTGCCCGCCACCTTGGGGAAGGGGAGGCGGTCCCGGCGGCCGTTGTGCTCGATCTCCAGGTACCCCTCCTCGATGTCGATGTTGGGGGTCCCGTACTCCCCCATGGTGCCCAGCTTGATGAGATGGCAGTCGGGGACCCGGTCGCGGATGGCGAAGAGGAGATTCAGAGTGCCCACCACATTGTTCGCCTGGGTGAGCACGGCGTGGGCCCGATCAACCATCGAGAAGGGCGCGCTGCGCTGCTCGGCGAGGTGGATAACGGCCTGGGGACGAAACTCGGCCATCAGGGCGTCGACGGTGCGGGGGTCGCGCATGTCGGCCCGCCGCCAGATGATCTCCCTCCCCGTCAGCTTCCGCCAGCGCGCCACCCGTTTCGCCATGGTGGCGATGGGCACCAGGCTGTAGGTCCCTCCCTCGCGGTCCCAGCGGCGGCGGGCGAGGTTGTCGACCGCGACCACCCGATGCCCCAGGCGGGAGAGGTGCATCGCCATCGGCCAGCCGATGTAGCCGTCCGCACCGAGCACCGCCACCGTGAGGCCCGAAGGTTCGGTGGGGCTGCTCATTGGGCGAGGTCTCCTTTGCTGATGAGGGGCCCGGCCGGAGGCAGCGGTCCCCGTGAAGGCCGATCGTGCCACATCCCCGAGCGGGGGGTCAAACGGGCACTTGGCTCCCCCGGGCCGGACGCATCGGCGGCCGGCCCCGCCCGCGAGCCCGGGTCCCGCTCCCTGGCGTCCCGGCCGGGGCCGCGATGCAGGGCCGGGGCCGCCTCCGGTCGGAGGCTCGGAGCCAGGCGCCGACCACCGCCGGGCCAGGGCTCTCCGGTCAGCTTTAGGGAGGTGACACTCCGAGCCGGATGTGGAAGCCGAAACTGCCCCTTAATTGGGCAGCTGATTCCGACTGGACAGGCCCGGCCGGCAACCTGCGGACCCTTGACCGCACCCGTGCCGGCGCATCCCCCAGGGGGGAGGAGAGCTGGGCGAGTCGCCTACGCCTGGGTCCACTGCCGGATCACCGGCAGGACCTCCTGGAGGGGGATGGCGAAGGCCCCCACCCCGAATTTGGCCGCCAGTGTCATGATCCCCACGACCTGACCTTGGGCGGTGAGCACCGGCCCCCCACTGTTCCCCGGGAAGATGTGGGCGGGGATGCGGATCAGATCGACGTAATTGGTGAGCTGTCCGGGCTCGGCATCGCCGACCGTGGCCCTCTGGTTGAGGCCGTCCACCAGCGAGACGGTGACCGGGGGATGTCCGGTGGCTCCCTGGGAGGCCAGGACCACGACCGCCTGCCCCATCGACGCGGAAGCGGTGTCCAGGGGTAGCGGCGCCTCGGTGAGACCCTCGGCCTGGACCTCCGCCAGGTCGAGCTGGGGGTCCGAGTTCACCACGCGGGCTGGGTACTCGGCCCCGGACGAGGTGACCACATGGAAGCTCAGCCCCTGGCTGACCACGTGGTCGTTGGTGATGAAGTCGCCCCGGGCGTCCACCGGCCAGCCGGTTCCGAGCTCCTCGGAGGAGGCGCCCACCGCCACCACGGTGACTATCTCAGGGAGGTCCTGGCCCGCGATCTCCTGGAGGGCGGTCCCCGTGCCCGCCGGGGACGGCGTGGAGGTGGGGGCCAGGGCCAGGTTGCGGGCCACGTGGTGGCCGTCGGGAGACCGGTGTGCCAGCGAGAGTCCGGCAGCCGCGCCCGCGGCCACTCCGATGGCGATCACCGCCACCCCGGCCGCCACGCGAGTCCACCACCGAGGACCTCGCCGCGGGAGCGGATAGGCATCCCCGGGGCTCCACACCTCCGCGCCCCAGCCCTCACCCGCCTGGAAGGGGTCAGGCCCCGGCGGCTCCCACGGAAGCGGCTGCCTGGGCGCTGTCCAGCCATCCTCCGGTACACCGCTCGGGTCCGGGACGTGTGGTTCCGTCTTCACGCCTCCTGTTCGGCGGCCGACGGCAGATCCTACCACCGCCCTGCTGCACTCCGGTTTGCAGGTTAACTCCCGAAACCTCCTCCAGGGCCGGAGGTAGTGCCGGGAGCGGGACTCGAACCCGCACGCAGTGACCTGCACAGCGCCCTGAACGCTGCGTGTCTACCAGTTTCACCATCCCGGCCGGGCCCGCCCATCGTACCGGATGAGGGCTTCAGGCTCGAGCGCCGCCAGCTCATCCGGTCCACTCCGCGACATTGGTGAAGAGCTGGGCGGGGTCGCCTACCGAAGGCATGCCCGGGGTGTGGGCGGCGCTCAGGTGGGCATACACCAGCTCTGGGGTGTAGAGGAACACCGCTGGCATGGCAGCTCCGAGCTCCTGAACCACCACTCGGTAGGCAGCGATGCGGCCGGGCAGGGAGGTGGCGGTGGCCAGCTGGTCGATGGCGTGGGTCAGGATGGGGTCCTCGGCCCCCTGGCCGAGGTTGGCACCGCCGACGCCACCGCCGCCGAACAGACCGGAGATGTCGAGAGTGGGTCCGTTGTCGAAGCCCACCAGGGCCATCTGGAAGTCCCCCCTGCTGAGCTGGGCGGTGAGGAAGGAGGCCGCCGGGTACTCGGCGACGCTCACTGGGATCCCCGCTGACCCGAGCTGGGTGGCCAATACGCGAGCCACGGCGGTGAGAGGCTCAACGTCAGGCACGGAGAGGCGCAGCTGCAATGGGCGGCCGCCGGCCTCGTAGAGGCCGACCGGTGGGGTTCGCCGGTACCCCGCTGACGCCAGCAGCCCGCCCGCCGACCCTGCCGGCAGGTTGCGCGGGGTGACGGCGCCGGCCCAGCTGATCGAGTCGGGCAGCGGTCCGACCTGCGGCCGTCCCATGCCGGGCAGGGCACGGGCGATGAGCTGGTTCCGGTCGACGATGGCGGCCACCCCCCGGCGGATGGCCTGGTCGCTGAGGGGCGGGCTGGACTGGTTGAAGAGCAGCTCCACGAAGGAGTAGGTCAGGATGTGCTCGCGCACCGCCGTGCGGGGCAGTCCCGCGAGCTCGGAGCTGGTGGCGAGGAGCCAGCCGTCGACTTTGCCGGCGGCCATCTGGGCGGCCACGGCGGCGCCGCTGGGGTCGAGCTGGATGACAAAGCGCGAGATGTGCGGACGGGGTTGATAGTTCGGATTGCGCCCCAGGACAACCTGGTCGGGCAGGTTGGCCTTCAGGGTGAAGGGGCCGGCAGCGGGAGGGAACGGTCCCGTGGGCCTGAGCCCCTCGCGAAGGTAACGGCCGGGCTGGTCGTGGTAGGGAGCCTCGGGCAGGATGGGCAGCTCTGCAGTGGTCGCGAAGTTGGGGGCAGGCCCGGGCAGGATGAAGGTCCCGGACCAGTAGGAGTTGGCCTCCAAGGTGATCCCGAGCCAGGGGGCGGCCAGGGATGGGTCAGGGAAGGTGGCCGCCTGCATCACCGCCAGGGTGAAGCCGACATCTCTCGTGGTGATCGGCGCTCCGTCGGACCAGCGCCCGTCCCGGGGCAGGGTGAAGCTCCAGCGGGAACCGTTGGCCTCGGACCGGAATGAGCTGGCCAGTCCCAGTCGCGGCGATCCGGCGGGGCCGGGCCCAGTGAGCCCGGGGGCGCTCAAGGCGGCCACCGTGGTCGCCACCGGGCTGGTGGGGGCCAGAAGGGAGCTGAGGGGAGAGGGGCCGGTCGGAGCGACCAGTCCCTCGGTGAAGATTTGGTTCGATGTCTGCTGGAGGACGCCCATCCCGAGGGCGCCGACCCCCACCATCAGCAGCGCGGCAGCGGCCCCCAGGGCGGGCAACCGGAGCGGGTGGCGGCGGCGGTCGAAAGCGCCGGATAGGCTGAGGTGGTCCCTCAGCCGACCCGGATCTGGATGATGGCCACCAGGGCGAAGGCCGCCGTCAGCCAGATCGAGGCGCGGAAAAGCCCCTTCTCCAGTCCGCGGCGAGTCCGGTACCCGCCCCCCATGTCCGTGCCCCCGCCGATGGTGCCGCCAAGGCCGCTGGACTTGGGCGTCTGGAGCAGGACGGTGATCATCACCAGGACTGCCAGAACCACCTCGAGGACGGTCACCACGGTCTTCATCAGCTCTCCACCACAACGCCCGGGGGATTATAGCCCGGCCTGCGAGGGTCCCCTTCGCCGGTCGTTAGCTCCTCGAACTCGGCTCCCTCGTCCGGGCCGGCGAGGACCCAGGCTGTCGCCCGCCTCATGGCCCCCTGGTCCACGGCGCAGACCACGTACAAGTAGCCGGGCCAGGCGTGGTCACGATCGAACTGGCTGGGACGGGCCGGGTGGTCCGGGTGGGTGTGGAAGAAGCCCAGGACCTCCTCCCCCCGGGACCGGCAGGCCCGCTCGGCGGCGATGATGTCGCGGGGGTCAAGCTCGTAGCGGTCGTGGCGCCGGTCCTCGACCAGGTTGTGGCCCGGGAAAACCTCCGACACCTCCCAGCCGCCGTCCCGGGCTCGGCCCCCGAGGACCCCGCAGCCCTCGAAGGGGTAGGCGGACTCGGCCAGCTCGCGCATCCGCTCCCACTGGCCCTCAGCGAACTTCAGCTCCCGCGACCCGGCCTCGCTCATACTCCCCCGTACAACCCTCCGCTCAGATAGCGGTCGCCGCCGTCGGCGAAGATCAGGACAGCCACGCCCTCCCGCACCCCGCCCTGGATCAGCTGGAGGACTCCCCAGAGGGCCAGGCCTGACGAGTGTCCGCCCAGCAGCCCCTCCTCGCGGGCCAGCCGCCGGGCCAGGTCGTAGGACTCCCCGGTGGGCCCCAGGAGGTGCCGGTCGGCCAACCCGGGGTCGTAGATGCCGGGCACGATGGCGCTGGCCATGTGCTTCAAGCCCTCGAGTCCGTGGAAGGGATCGTCGGGCTCCAGGCTGATGCATTCCACCTCGGGGTTCAGCTCCTTGAGTCTCCGGCTGGTCCCCATGAAGGTGCCGCTGGTACCGAGGCCCGCGAGGAAGTGGGTCACCCCTCCCCGGGTCTGCTCCCAGATCTCTGGACCCGTCGACTCGTAGTGGGCCCGCCAGTTGGCCGGGTTGTTGTACTGGTCAGGGTAGAAGTAGCGGTCCCGATCCTCGAGCAGGAGCTCCCGGCAGAGCCGGATGGCGCCGTCCGAACCCTCCATGGGGTCACTCAGAACCAGCTCGGCCCCGTAGGCACGCATCAGCTGCTTGCGTTCCTCGGTGACATTGGCGGGCACCACCAGGCGCACCGGGTGGCCGAGTGCCGCCCCCAACATCGCGTAGGCGACCCCGGTGTTGCCGCTGGTGCTGTCGATGATCGTCTTGCCGCGGGTGAGACGCCCCTGGCGGATCCCCTCCCGGAGCATCCAGAGGGCAGGCCGGTCCTTGACCGATCCCCCTGGGTTCTGGAACTCGGCCTTGGCATAGACCTCGAGATCGGGTGCCAGCTCCTCGAACAGGTGCAGGCGGATGAGAGGGGTGCCGCCGACCAGGTCGACCACGCTCCGGTCATCCCCTCGCGGCGCCAGTTGCAGGCGACGGTCGCTCACCACAATTCCCACTTTACCAGTCGGATTAAGCCAGTCGGCGCCACCGGGCGGCGGGACTAGACTGGCTCGCGGAGCAGATGAGGTGGTCGAGAGCCCGGCTGCGGGCGCCGCGGATGTC
>JAJZGN010000056.1 GCA_021798435.1 bacterium
GGCGGCAAGCGCGGCGGTCTGCCAGGCGCCCTCCGCGGTCACCCCTCCGGCGGCGATCGCCTCCCGCGCCCGCCCGGCCAGCTCCGGGTCGTCCAGGAAGAGAAGGTCGGCATCCAGAATGGCGGCGGCATAGTTGCCGGATCGCCTGGCGGTCCGTTCTCGCAGCTCCCTCAACTCCCCTCGGACGGCCTCGAGGGCCCCCTCCAGGGAGCTCAGCTCCCGCCCGGGGGGCCCCGGCACCCGGTCGTGGACCACCGGTTCAGGCTGGGCGAGGTGCATCACCACGCCCACTGCGGCGCCCGGGGATGCCGCCAGACCCACGAGGACCCCGTCGGCTGGGGGCGCCCCAGTCGCCGCCGCGGGAGCCGGCGCGGCGGCCTCCTCCGGGTCATCGAAGGCGCGGCCGGCAAGCTCGCTGAGCCGGGAGAGCGCTTCCAAGGCATCCGCCCCCCGGGCCTCGAAGAGGAGCAGCTGGGATGGCCCCACCTGCAAGGTGGCGAGGGCGTTCAGGCTACGGGCGCTGACCGGCCCCTCGCCGGTGGTCGCGTTGGTGGCCCGGACCTCCGCCGCCAGCCCGGCCAGATGCTGGACCACCCGGGCCGCCGGGCGGGCGTGGAGCCCCATGGGGAGGTCCACCCGCACCGACAGCTCGCGCCATCCGGCACCGTCCTCGGCGCGGGGTTCGGGGGGGGGAGTCGAGGACCAGTCACCGAGCTGGGAACGCTTGCCGGAGAGCCCCGCCTCCGCCTCCCGGACCACCTGGGCGAGATCCGCTCCGCCCTGGGCGGCCACCGCCGCCGCCACCGCACCCTCCACCAAGGGGGCCGAACTCAGGTGGACCACCTGGCGCAGCCCCTCCGGGAGGAGGTCCAGCGCCATCTCTGCGGAGAGGACGGCGCTGCCCAGGTCCATGAGGACGACCACTCCGGCCGGGGACCAGGCGCGCTGGATGGATTCCGCCACCCGCTTGGCGTCCGTCCCCAGCACCGCCGGGTCCTCGCCCACCCCGCCGGCTGGCACCACCAGGACCTCCGGAGCCATGGCCGCGGCCAGAGAGGCCGCGCTAGCGGCCAGCTGGGAGCTGTGGGAGACCAGGACCAGGCGGACGCGGTCGGGGGGCGCCTCAACTACCGCCATAGGCCCGGTGGAGGATCTCGAGGGGGTGGACCGAGGTGGCGCCGGTGGCTGCCGAGATCTGCCAGCGGCAGGTCTCGCTGTCACAGGCCAAGAGGTCTGGTCCCTCGGCCTGGATGTCGGCGAAGAGCGGCGCCCCCACCCGCATGGCGATCTCGTACTTCTCCCGCTTCACCCCGTAGGTGCCGGCGATGCCGCAGCAGGAGCGATCAAGCTCCACCAGCCGCAGAGCCGGTATAAGCCGGAGGATCTCCAGCGCCGGCTTCCCGATCAGCTGGTTCTGCTGCTGGCAGGGGGCGTGGTAAGCGACGGTGAGCGGCACCGGCTTGAAGTCGGTTCGGAGCTCGCCCCGATGGTGGAGTTCCAAGAGGAACTCGAAGATGTCATAGGTGCGCTGGCTCACCGCGCGCAGCTCCGGGGAGTCCGCACCCAGGATCTCCCTCGCCTCCCGCTTCAGCATCAGTCCGCAGCTGGTGGAGGAGGAGATCACCGGAAGGCCGGTGGTGCCGTCCGGGGCCAGCTGCCGAGCGAGCCTGGTCACCGCCTTGCGGGCGGCCGGGAAGAGCCCATTGGACTGCAGGGGGAGCCCGCAGCAGTCCTGCTTCGGGATGACCACCTGGTAGCCGTTGTGCTCCAGAATGGCCGTCACCTTCTTCCCGACGTGAGGCTCGTACCACTGGGTGCTGCAGCCGTGGAAGTAGACCACCCGGCGAGCCGACTTCAGGCCCCCGTGGTGCCCGGCCCAGTACGAGAAGGTGCGGGTGGTGGAGCGAGGAACCGGCGCCTTGCGGTGGATGCCGATGGTTTGCTCGCCCGCCCAGCGGATCAGGGAGTTGGCCATGGCCCAGTTGAAGAGCGGGGCCACAGGGCGCCCGGCCCGTCCCAAGAGCCCTGGCCGGGCCACCAGCTGGTCGCGCAGTGGCGCCCCTCGCTCTCGCTTCAGCTCGGCTCGGGCCCTCGAGTTGAGCTCGGCGATCCGCACCTCCTGGGGACACACCCGGCTGCAGATGCCGCAGCCGGAGCAGAAGTCCACCGAGAGGTCCGGCGAGTGGTCGCCGGTGCGGAAGCGCTCAGCCTGGGGGCCAACGGTCTTGGGGCCCGGGAAGAGCTCGGTGACGGCGGCCACCGGGCAGGCGCTCTCGCACACCGTGCACTTGATGCAGCGGTCCAGGGAGGCCCGCACCTCGGCCCACGCCTCCACCCCCCAGGCCACCTCGGTCATGGCCGTGCCCCCCCAGCCAGCCGAGCGGCGCGGTACCCGGTGGCGAGGCTGATCCCTTCCCCGGATTTCTCGCGCCACGGTTCGGCGCCCGCCAGCGCCGCCCCCGCCGCCCAGAGGTTCTCGAAGAGCACCCCGCCCCCGCCGCCCAGGGGCCTCTGCTCGTCGTCGACCTCGACTCCGAGCCGGTCCAGCGGCTGGGTCGCCAGGTACTCGAGAAGAGGCTCCTCCGGCGCCCCTCCCCGGGAGACCCGGGCGCCGAACACCTCTTCCCGCAGCTCTCCCTCAGGACCGGCGGTGATCCCCCCGGTGCCGATGCCCCCGGTGGCCAGGACGAAGCGGGCGGCTGGTATCTCCACCTCCCGCGCCGCCGTCACCACCTTGACCGCCGCCAGCCGGTCGCCACGGGCTCGGTAGCCGCTGGCCCGGGCCCCTAACCGCACCTCGCCGCCCAGCCGGCGCAGCGCCCGGAACAGGTGCTGCTGCAGCCGCTGTCCGGGCTGGGAGGGTGGCGCGGTGGGGATCTCGAAGACCGGCCTGCCGACAAGCTCCTGAAGGCGCTGCCAGACCTCGTGGGATCGCTCCAGCCCGAGGACCGCGGGCACCCCGACCAGGTCCTCCTGCTCCAAGCGGGAGCGGATCTCCCGCCCCAGCTCCGCCAGCACCGGGCGCTCCTCGAGGCGCCGCACCAGCAGCTGGGGCCGAAGGTCCCGAGGATCCCCGAGGAGGCTCACCTCCACCGCCCGGGCGCGGACCTCGGCTCCCGAGGGCGGGCGCGCGAGCGCCAGGTTCTCGGCCAGGAGCGGGGCGTGGAAGTCGCGGAATCCCTTGAGCCCCACCACCAGCACCGAGCCGCCCCCGCGGAGGTCCCCGGCCGCCATCGTCTGGGGCACCAGGCAGGTGGGCCGAAGGGCCCCGAGAGCGGTGGGTTGGAGCCGGTTCAGACGCGGGCTGCCGGTGTACCCCAGGGGCGCCGCCAGCTCCAGGAACCAGTCCAGGCTGGCCTCCACCTCCGCCGCCTCGACCAGGCGGTAGGGGTGGTCGGGCCTGGACTCCAGAAAGCCCCCGAGCTCACCCAGGGGATCCAGGACCAGCTGCGGCCGGTAGCCGAGCACGTCGATCTGCGCGGGCGCCAGTGGCAGCCCGCCTTCTCCCTCGGCCAGGACCAGGACCGAGGCCCCCGCGGCAGCCAGCCGCAGCGCCGCCACCATTCCGGCCGTCCCGGCACCCATCACCACCGCGTCCGTCCCCATCACCCCCTCTCCCAGGGACCGCGCCGCCCCGCCGTCACTCCGGCAGGTGCTCCAGGTCGTACACCCCTTCGAAGATCCAGCGGTCCAGCCGGGTCTGCCGCGCCTGGGCACCCCAGGAGATCACCTTGACCCCCTTCCATCGCTCCTGGACGAACTCCCGCAGCGCGGAGTTGGCCTCGGCCCTGCCGTACCTGCCGTCCTGATGCAGCATGCCGGCCACCCGAAAGGCGCAGAAGCCGCCCTGGCAGGGGCCCATCCCGACCCTGAGGGCCCGGCGGATGTCATCCAGCCGCCAGTTGGGGCGCCGGGCCACGACGGTGTCCAGGTCGTGCCGGGAGACCAGTTCGCACTCGCAGATGAGAGGGTCGTCCGGCGGATCGGCCTCGGCCTCCTGCTGGCGGTTCCCGATCCAGTAGAAGTGGTGGGACTCGCTCCCGGGCAGAACCTCGCTGCGGGTCCGGCACTCCGCCCCCCGCCCCAGCTTGCGAACCACCACATCCACGGTGTCCTCGGCCATGAGGCGCAGGGTGGTGAACTTCCCCCCGGCGATGGTCACCAGCCCCTCCACCCCGTCGCGGGCCCCGTGGTCCAGCACGGTGTGGGAGCGGCTCACCTCCCGGTCCCCCACCCCCGCGGAGCCCTGGGTCCTGGGGAGGAGGGGCCGGGACCCGGACCAGACCCTCAGCGCCCGACTCTCCCTGAACCCCGGGACCAGCAGCTCGCCGGCCTCCATCATCTGGTGCACCTCCTCCGGGCTGCACTCGGTGTCGTCCGGGTCGGCCACCGGGTGGTCAGTGGTCCCGATCACGCTCACGGTGCGGACCGGGACGATGATGTCGCCGTCCGAGGGCCGGTGGCAGCGGTTGAGGACCGCCCGCGCCAGCCGGTGGTTGATCGCCACCATCACGCCCTTGCCAGGCCGCACTCCCACCTCGCAGCCGGCCAGCTCGGCGACCTGTCCACTCCAGGCGCCGGCCGCGTTGACGACGCACCCGGCGTTGACCCGCACCTCCTCCCCGGTGCGCTGGTCCTCCATCACCGCCCCCTCGACCCGGTCTTCCTGGCGGATCACCTTGACGACCTTGTGGTACGGGAGCACCGTGGCCCCGTGGGCTTGGGCCCCTCGGAGCAGGGCGGAGATCATCTTCCAGGAGTCGATCGAGCCGTCCTGGACCCGGAAGGCCCGGCGGATCCTGGGGTTGAGGCGGGGCTCGTCCCGCAGCGCCGCCCCCACCGGGACCTCCTCGACCTCCATCCCCGCGCCTCGGGCCGCGGCCAGGAAGCGGTCGGCGTACTCGAGGTCATCCTCGGGGGTGCTGACGAACAGCCCCCCGGTGTCCTCGATGCAGTCCGCAGCCACCTGGCGGAGGATCCGGTTCTCGGCCGCGCACTCGCGGGCCGAGCCCGGGTCCTTCACCGCGTACCGTCCCCCGGAGTGGAGCAGCCCGTGGAAGCGGCCGCTGGTGCCGGTCGCGAAGTCCTGCCGGTCCACCAGGGTGACGTGGAGACCCCGCAGCGCGGAGTCCCACGCCACCCCCGCCCCGGTGGAGCCCCCCCCGATCACCAGGACGTCGGTGTCCAACGTGGTCATCGCTTGGGCCCTGTGGGGAACCTCACTCCACCCAGTCGAAGGTGCGGGTGACCGCCTTCTTCCAGAGCCTGTACTCCCGCTCCCGGAGCTCAGAGTCCATCCTGGGCTCCCAGGTCCGGTCCACCCCCCAGTTGGCCCGCAGCTCGTCCAGCTGAGTCCAGAAGCCCACCGCCAGCCCGGCGGCGTAGGCGGCGCCGAGCGAGGTGGTCTCGGCCACCTTGGGCCGGATCACGGGCACGCCGAGGACATCAGCCTGGAACTGCATGAGGAGCTCGTCGTGGACCATGCCCCCGTCCACCCGGAGGGAGGTCAGGGCCACCCCCGAATCCTGGTTCATGGCGTCCACCACCTCGCGGGTCTGCCAGGCGGTCGCCTCCAGGACCGCCCTCGCGATGTGCCCCTTGTTGACGTAGCGGGTGAGGCCGGCGATCACGCCCCGGGCGTCGCTGCGCCAGTAGGGGGCGAAGAGGCCGGAGAAGGCGGGTACGAAGTAGACCCCGCCGTTGTCCTCGACGGTGGCCGCCAGCTTCTCGATGTCCGAGGACTGGCTGATCATCCCCAGGTTGTCCCGCAGCCACTGCACCAGCGCGCCGGTGATCGCGATCGAGCCCTCGAGGCAGTAGACCGCCGGCTGGTCGCCGATCTTGTAGCCGAGGGTGGTCAGAAGACCGCTCTTGGACTGGATCGGGCTGGTGCCGGTGTTGAGCAGCAGGAAGTTGCCAGTCCCGTAGGTGTTCTTGGCCTCCCCCACCGCGTAGCAGGTCTGCCCGAAGATGGCCGCCTGCTGGTCGCCCAGATCGCCGGCCACCGCCACGCCCGCCAGCGGCTCCTTGCAGGTGCCGTAGACCTCGCTGGAGGGACGGATCTGGGGAAGCATCGCCCGGGGCACCCCGAGGATCCCCAGGATCTCGTCATCCCAGTCCAGGGTCTTGAGATTCATCAGCATGGTGCGGCTGGCATTGGTCACGTCCGTGAGGTGCAGGCCCCCGTTCACCCCGCCGGTGAGGTTCCAGACGCACCAGCTGTCGATGTTGCCGAACACCACCTCGCCCCGCTCGGCCCGCTCCCGCACTCCGGGGACGTTATCCAGGACCCAGCGGATCTTGGGGCCGGAGAAATAGGTGGCCAGGGGCAGCCCCACCTTCACCCGGAAGCGGTCCTGGCCGCCATCCTTGGCCAGGTCGTTGCAGATCTGGTCGGTCCGGGTGTCCTGCCAGACGATGGCGTTGTGGACCGGCCGACCGGTGGTCCGGTCCCAGACCACGGTGGTCTCACGCTGGTTGGTGACCCCGACGGCCGCCAGGTCGGACGGCTGGATCCCCGCCTTCGCCAGCGCCCCTGAGATCACCTCCTTGCTGCGGTTCCAGATCTCGATCGCGTCGTGCTCGACCCACCCCGGCTTGGGGTAGATCTGCTCGTGCTCCTTCTGGTCCACCGCGATCACGTTCCCGGAATGATCGAAGATCATGAACCGGGTGCTAGTGGTCCCCTGATCCAGGGCCCCCACGTACTTGGCCATCACGCCACCTCCGCTAGTTTTCCTCCGCCGCGCCCCCCGCGGCGCTCCGCCCGCCTAGTTGCCCTTCGCGAACGCAGCCTCCGCCGCCTGCATCAGGAGCCAGGATGAGGTCGCCCCCGGGTCCTGGTGCCCCTGGCTCCGCTCTCCCAGATAGCTGGCCCGACCTCTCCGGGCCAGGAGCGGGATGGTGGCCTCCATCCCTTGACGGGCCGCCTCGGTACCCCGGGCGAGCCCCTCGGAGAGGGTCGCCCCCTCGGCTGCCGCCTCGCGCAGCGCCTCCCCCGCCGGCAGCAGCGCGTCCACCATGGTCTTGTCGCCGGGCTCCGCCTTGCCCCTGGCCCGGACCGCGCTCACCGCCGCCAGCACCGCCTCGGCCCAACCGGAGAGCTCGATCTCCGACTCGCCCTTGAGGCTGGACGAGAGCTGCAGGAACACGGTGCCGTACAGGGGACCGCTGGCCCCCCCCACCGTGGAGATGAGGGCCATGGCCACAGTCCGGAAGAGGCCCGAGATGTCCTGATCGGTGAGCGCCTCCACCTTGGGGAGAACGGCGCGCATCCCCCGGTCCATGTTGATCCCGTGGTCGGCGTCGCCGATCTCGGCGTCCAGCTGGGTCAGGTACTCCCGGTTGGCGGCGACGGCCTCCGCGAACCCCCGCACGAAGGAGACACACTCGGGGTATCCCACCCCCATCTCAGCGCCCTCCCCCCTGGAAGTCCGCTCGGACCGCCGCCGTCCCCATTCCTCAGGCCCCCCAGCGCAGTCCGGGAGTGTTGACCGGCGCGTCCCAGAGCCCCAGTAGCTCGTCGTCGAGCCGGAGCAGGGTGATCGAGGTGCCGGCCATCTCCAGGGAGGTGATGTAGGAGCCCACGAGATTCCGCTCGATGGCAATCCCCCGGCCCCTCAGGAAACGGTCCAGGGCCCGGTAGACCACGTAGAGCTCGATGAGGGGGGTGCCCCCCATCCCGTTTACGAATGCCAGGACCCGGTCGCCGGACTTGAAGGGAAGGTCGTCGACTATGGTGCTGGCCAGCACCTCGACGATCTCGTCGGCGGTGGCCAGCCGGCGCCGCTCCCGACCGGGCTCGCCGTGGATCCCGATCCCGATCTCCATCTCGTCCTCGCCCAGCTCGAAGGTCGGCTTGCCCGCCGCTGGCACGGTGCAGGAGGTGAGCGCCATGCCCATCGAGCGACCGCTCGCGTTGACCTTGCTGCAGAGCGCGGCCACCTCGCCGAGCGGACGCCCGGCCTCCGCGGCCGCCCCACAGACCTTCTCGGCCAGAACCGTGATGCCCACCCCGCGGCGGCCCGCGGTGTAGAGGCTGTCCTGGACCGCGACGTCGTCGTTGGTCACCACCGCCTCCACCTGGATCCCATCCTCCTTGGCCAGCTCCGCCGCCATCTCGAAATTGAGGATGTCCCCGGTGTAGTTCTTGACTATGTGCAGCACCCCGGCTCCCCCGCTGACCGCCTTGGTGGCGGCCAGGATCTGGTCAGGGGTGGGGGAGGTGAAGACCTCCCCGGGGCAGGCCGCGTCCAGCATGCCGCGCCCCACGAAGCCCCCGTGCATCGGCTCGTGGCCCGAGCCCCCGCCGGAGACCACCGCCACCTTGCCCCGGACCGGGGCGTCCTTGCGCATCACGTAGTAGGGGTCGAGGGAGACCTTGACCCGGTCCGAGTGAGCCAGGGCGATACCCTCCAGCTCCTCCCGGACCACGTCCTCCGGCCGGTTGATCAGCTTCTTCACAACGCTACCTCGCCACCTACGACTGCTGGCCTTCGCTGGTCACCCGCCCCTGTGGAGGCTCGCTCTCCCCCTTCTTGAGCCGGGAGGCCAGGACATCACCGATGAAGAAGTCGTAGAGCAGAACTCCCACGACCCCGCCCACCAGCGGACCCACGATCGGGATCCAGAAGTAGTTGGAGAAATGGAAGGCTCCCGCGCTGTAGGTCCCGGGGAAGGCAACCTTGCCCCAGCCGAACAGCCAGGCCACAAATCGGGGTCCGAAGTCACGGGCGGGGTTGATGGCGTACCCCGCGTTGGGGCCGTAGGACATCCCGATGGCTCCCACCGCCGCGCCCACCAGCCAGGGCCCCATGTTCCCCGCCGGCGCCAGGTTGCGGCCGTCGGTGATCGCCAGGACCAGGATGAGGAGGAATGCGGTGCCCACGATCTGGTCTACCAGCGGCCCCACCACGCTGCCATGGAAGTAGGGGGCTGGGAAGGTCGCGAAGATCGAGTAGCTGGCCAGGGCGTTTCCCGCCGATGGCACCGTCTTGGCCGCCAGGTCCCAGGCCTGGATAGCCGGGCCGTAGACCATGTAGACGACGAGGGCGCCGAAGATCGCCCCCACCAGCTCCGCCCCCATGTAGGGGAGGACCTTGTTCCAGGGGAACTTGCGGCGCACCGCCAGCCCCAGGGTCACCGCGGGGTTGAGGTGGGCCCCGGTGACCCCACCCGCCACGTAGATCCCCATCACCACCGCGAACATCCATCCGAAGGTGATGAGCAGCCAGTCGCCGCCGGCCTGGAAGATCGTGGTCGGGCTCGCCGTCCTACCCGACCCGGGAAGGCCGGCCACCGCCACCGCCACCACGCCGTCGCCGAAGGCGAGCAGCGTCAGGGTGCCGAAGAACTCGGCCATGAGCTCGCCCCAGAGGCCGCTCAGCCCGGCGAAGGATCTCCCCTCACCGTGCAGCGGCGTGTACTCCATCGCCATGCCACCATCCCTCCTCTGATCCACTCTCGACCGAGCACCGGGGTGTAGAATCACCACCCCTAAGTCGGCAGGCAGAGAGTAGACCCGGGACCAGTGAATAGTCAACCATGTGGGGATTACACGTGTTTTCCACTAGGTGAAAACACCCGGGTGGTCGCGAACCTAAGTTCGAGAGGCCCTCTAGGTCAAGGGGAGCTGGGAGCGGCGCCGCGGCGCCGCCGGGGGCCCGGCGAAGGTTCGGGGATCCCCTCTCCGGGGGCCGCCGGCGCGGCCCGATCCTGGGCCTTCCGATACTGGCGGTAAACGGCATGGATGCGCTGCAGGGCGGTCAGGTTGGTGGCCACCGCCAGGATCCAGAGGACCGGCACCATGAGGCCCAGGATCAGCCCCAGGGCGGTGATGACGACCCGCTCGGGGCGGGCAAACCAGCCCACGTCACAGGTGTACCCCAGCGACTGCGCCCGGGCCCGCACGTAGCTGACCAACAGAGAGCCGAAGAGCGCGGCCACGATCAGGAAAACTGGGACCTGCTGGTGGAGGTGGGCGAGGAAGAGGTAGGCCAGGCCCGCGTAGAGCACCCCCTCACCGTACCGGTCGGCGGTGCTGTCCAGGAAGGCGCCGAAGGGGTGAACCCGGCCCGACTCGCGGGCCACGGCCCCGTCCAGGATGTCGAACGCGCCGGCCAGCAACAGCACGATCCCCGCCCACAGCTGGAGGTCAAGGGCCGCCAGCGCCGCCGCGCCGCCGGCGATCGCGAGCCCTATCAGGGTGATGGCGTTGGGGCTGAGTCCCACCAGCCGGCTGGCGGCGGCCAGCCGCTGGGCGGCCGCCCTAACGGAGGCCTGGAGCAGTCTGCTGAACACTTGGTTGCACCTCTTGGGAGGAGCGCTGGCGCAGCGCCCGACGGTAAACCTGAAGGACCCGGTCCGCCACCAGCGGCCAGGCGTAGCGCTCGGCGGTCGCCCGGCCGCGGCGTCCCATCTGCAGGCGGAGTTCCGGGTGGTCG